>JBJTPC010000217.1:0-2895 GCA_046074905.1 Gammaproteobacteria bacterium | reverse complement strand
CAGGCTACATCAGGTCGGTCGGGCGGGGCGCTTCCAGCACCGTCAGCGCCTCTGCGCGGAACGCCTCGGCGACGACAGTATCGATTTCCTCCTGGCAGGGGACTGGCTGCCCGATTACCTCGTGGACCGCTACGAGGCCTTGGCCGGCGAACTGGTCGATCGCGCTGCCGAGGCGCTGGAGGCCCTGCAGCCGGGAACCTTGCGGCTCCATGGCGATTGCCATCGCGGCAATGTCCTGTGGACCGATGCGGGGCCGCATTTCGTCGACCTCGACGACTGCCTCACCGGCCCGGCCATCCAGGACTTGTGGATGCTGCTCGATGGCGAGCCCGAGCGCATGCGCGGGCAACTGCGGGACCTGCTGGCCGGCTACGAGGTCTTCATGCCCTTCGACGGCAGCGAAGTGCGACTGATCGAGCCCCTGCGCGCGCTGCGGGTCATCCATTACGAGGCCTGGCTGGCCAGGCGCTGGCAGGATCCGGCCTTTCCGAAAGCTTTTCCGTGGTTCGCCGAGGCGCGCCACTGGGAGCGGCACGTGTCCTCGCTGGAGGACTGCGTGCGCCTGCTGGAGGCACCGCCACTGTGGTAGTTTTTGCTTTCCCGCTGGATGTTGGACGCGCCCCATGATGGCCCACCGTGCCGCCCGAACCCTGCTGCACTTGCCCCCGCCTGCCGGCACCGATCGTGACGGGGCGATGGCGCGGCGGCGCGTCGCTGGCTGGCTGGGGCTGGTGTCCACGCTGCTGCTCGCCGCTTGCGGCGGCGGGGGCGGCGGCACCAGCAGCGGGGGCGGACCGGGACCGACGGGTCCCACCCCGCCAGGCGTCGGTACCGTCACCGGGCAGGTCACCTTCGAGCGGATTCCCTACCGGACGACCGGCACTGTCTACGCCCTCGACATGGGGGGCGGCGTCCAGGTCCCCGCGCGCGGGGTGGTGGTCGAACTCCTCCCCGGGGGCGGCGGAACGCCGTTGGCGACCACGGTCACCGATGCCAACGGCAACTACACCGTCTCGGTGAATGCCGGTACGTCCGTCCAGTTGCGCGTGCGCGCCAAGCTGACCGAGGCCTCGGCCAATCCGTCCTACACGATCACCGTGGTCGACAACACGTCCAACAACGCCCCGTACGTCTGGGATGGCACCACCTTCGCCGCCGCGGCCGGAACCACCACCCGCAACGTCAGTTTCGCGGCGGGCTGGGATGCGGCAACGGGCGCCTACGTGGATGCGAACCGCGCGGCGGCGCCGTTTGCCATCCTCGACACCCTCTACAAGGCGGTCGCCACCATCCGTGCCGCCGATCCGGCGCTGGTCTTTCCGGCGCTGACCATCCACTGGAGCACGCGCAACAAGCCGGTGAACACCCCGTTCCAGGTGAGCTCCGGCAATCTCGGCACCACCTTCTACAGCAGCGAGGCCAGCGGCACGGGAGCGGATGCGCTCGGCGCCGGCATCTACGTGCTGGGTGATGCCGCGACCGACACCGACGAATTCGACGAAGCCGTCATCGCCCACGAGTTCGGCCACTACTACCAGGACAAGTTCTCGCGCGACGAGTCGCTTGGCGGCGAGCATGCCCTGGGCGACCGCCTCGACTTCCGGGTTGCGTTCTCGGAGGGTTGGGGCAACGCCTTCTCCGGCATGATGCGCGCCAGCTCGGTCTACAAGGACAGCGCCAAGCCCGGCACGACCCAGGGCTTCGGCTTCGACATGGAGCGCAACGATCTCGACGATTCGACCGGTGCCACCGGTTGGTTCGCCGAGGGCAGCGTGCAGGAAATCCTCTGGGACCTCTACGACAGCAGCGCGGGCGAAAGCGGCGACACGGTGGCGCTCGGCTTCGGGCCGATCCATGCGGTGATGAAGGGTGGGTTCAGGCAGACCCCTGCCCTGGCCACGGTGTTCCCGTTCCTCACCGCCGTGCGTAGCGCCAACGCCGCCAACGCGACCGGTATCGATGCGCTGGCGCAGGCGTCGGGCATCACCATGGTCGGCATCGATGATTGGGGCTCGACCGAGACGAACAACGGCGGTCGTGCCGACCATCTGCCGGTTTACCGCAGCTACTCGCTCAACGGCGGCCCGGTGACGGTCGCCAGCACCAACGACACGGTCGGGACCGTGAAGCTCTACAACGGTCTCGGGGGTCGGCGGTTCTTCCGGCTGAACCTACCCACGGCCGGCACCGTCTCCATCCGCGTGGCGGGACCGGCGGGTGCCGATGCGGACTTCTACCTGTTCAAGGGCGCAGCCGGACTCGTCGAGTACGGCGGTTGCCCGGCGGAGACCACCTCGCCCGACGGCTGCTCCGGCAAGCCGACCGAGATCGAGACCTGGTCGAAGTCCCTGGCAGCGGGGGAGTACGTGGTGGAGGTCCTGGATTTCAACCGGATCGATGACACCGCCTCACCTGCCCCGGCGCGAGGTGATACCCCCATCACCTTGACCGTCACCCAACCTTGAGTGGTCCGGCCATGAAGCATCTCTCCCCCCGTTCCTCCCGTGTTCTTCGCCGGGCCCTGCCGATGGCCTTGCTGCTGCCGTGGTTGACGGGCTGCGGGCAGGATGGCGCAACCGATGCCGCGGCCAATGGCGCGGCGCAGGCGAGCCGGGCCGTGAACCGTGATCTCGTCGACGGTGTGCCGATGGGCAAGCCGACGGCGCCGGTCGAGGTCCGCTTCGCCCTGTCGGCGACCCCCCAGCCGGGGGTGCCGTTCAAGGTGCGCGTGGAGCTCAAGGCGCTGGCCACGGTGCCGTCGATGCAGGCCGAGGTCACCGCGAGCGAGGGATTGGTGTTGCTTGATCCCGTCGCGCCGGTCGGGTTCGAGAAGGTGGGGGCGGGCAGCACCCATGAGTTCCTCATCACCGCGCAGGCGGCGGCTGCCGGCGGGCA
>JBJTPC010000216.1:0-4333 GCA_046074905.1 Gammaproteobacteria bacterium | reverse complement strand
CTTGTAGCGCGAGATACCGGCCGCTTCCTCGATGAAGCCCCGCATCTCGTCGGGCTTTGCGGTGATCACCCGCGAGATCATGCCCTGCTCGATGATCGCGTAGCTGCGGCTGCCGAGGCCGGTGCCCAGGAACAGCTGCGTGATGTCCTTGCGCCGGCACTTGCTGCCGTTGATGAAGTAGGTGGAGACGCCATCGCGCGATACCTGCCGCTTCAGCGATACCTCGGCGAACGCCGCATAGGGACCGGTGATGGCCCCATCCGAATTGTCGAACACCAACTCCACGGATGCGGTGCCGACCGGCTTGCGGGTGTTCGAGCCGTTGAAGATGATGTCGTTCATCGACTCGCCGCGCAGGTGCTTGGCGGAAATCTCGCCCATCACCCAGCGCACCGCATCGATGATGTTGGACTTGCCGCAGCCGTTCGGCCCGACCACACCCGTGAGGTTGTGCGGGAAATGGGCAGTGGTCGGATCGACGAACGACTTGAAGCCGGCGACCTTGATCTTGGACAGACGCATCCGGGAACCCCCGTGGACAAGCGGCATAGTGTAGATTACGCCCCCCGCCGTTACACCCCTTGACAGGGTATTTAAACTCCCCCCATGAACGAACTCCCCTCCACCGCGCCCGGCGCACCCGCCCGCGGGCCAACGCTGCCCCAGGACGCCATCGAGACCTTTCCGAACCCGAATCCGGGTCGGGACTACACCATTCGGATGGACCTCCCGGAATTCACCTGCCTCTGCCCGCTTACCGGCCAGCCGGATTTCGCGCAGTTCCAGCTGGAGTACGTGCCAGATGCCCGCTGCGTCGAGCTCAAGAGCCTGAAGCTCTACCTCTGGTCCTTTCGGGATCGGGGCGCCTTCCACGAGGCCGTGACCAACCAGATCCTCGAGCACCTGGCCGGCGCCACCGCGCCCCGGTTCATGCGCCTGGTGGCCAAATGGAACGTGCGCGGCGGGATCTACACGAGCGTGGTGGTCGAACATCGGCAACCGGGCTGGGAACCGCCGACCCCTGTCACCCTGCCCTGAGTTGGTATACTCGGGGCGTTCAGCGCGGTCTTGACTATCGAGGACACGCCCATGCCCACGAAGAAGCCTGCTCCCGCCTCCAAGGGCTCCCCACGTCCGGCAGCGAAGCCGGCGGCGAAAGCCGCCGCGCGCAAGCCGGTTTCCCGAACCCCAGCGAAGGCCGCTAAGAAGGCGGCAACGAAGGCCAAGACAGTGTCTGCGAAGCCAAAGTCGTCCGCGAAGGTGCCAGCCAAACCCGCTCCCAAGGCGCCCGCCAAATCCGTCTCCAGGACGGTCAAGGCAGCCTCCAAGGCAGCCAAGCCCACCGCGAAGCCGGCGCCGAAGTCGGCAACCAAGCCGGCGGCTAAGGCCAGCCAGAAACCGGCGGCCAAGGTGCCCGGCAAGCCGACCGCGAAACCCGCGGTCGCCAAGCCGGCCCCCAAGGTAGCCGCCAAGGCGGCCCCCAAGGCGGTCTCCAAGGCGGCAGTGAAGCCACCTGCCAAGCCCGACAATCGGTCGAAAGTCGCCAAGCACGAGCCCGCCGCGTCGCAGGGTGCTTCGGCCGCCGTCATGTTGCCCGGCAAGCCGGCGCCCAAGTCAGCGGCAAGGACCCCGCCCGCTGCATCCACCGGCCCCACCCCGGCAGCGGTCGCGACCAAGGCGGATGGCGCGGCCGGCAAGCCGGCAGTATCTGCGGAAAAGCCGGCCACGCCGAAGCCCGTCGTGCCCGGCAAGCCACTCATCAACGTCGCCAAGCTGCAGCCGCCGCGCGAGGAGGATGAGGACCAGGGGGGTGGTGCCCTGCGGGGTCCCAGGAACTTCAAGCCCTACCAACTGCGCAAGGACGAGGAGTACATGAACCTCGCCCAGGTGGAACACTTCCGGCATTTGCTGGAAACCTGGAAGCGCGAGTTGATGGAAGAGGTTGACCGCACCGTCACCCACATGAAGGATGACGCCTCCAACCCGCCCGATCCCAATGACCGCGCGACGCTCGAGTCGGAGTTCGGGTTGGAACTGCGTACCCGCGATCGGGAGCGCAAGCTCATCCGCAAGATCGACGAGGCGCTGAAGCGCATCGAGGACGGGACCTACGGCTACTGCCTGGAAACGGGTGAGGAAATCGGGGTGAAGCGTCTCGAAGCGCGCCCGGTCGCCACCCTGTGTCTGGAGGCGCAGGAGCGCCGCGAGCGCCGCGAGCGTCAGTACGGCGACCGCGACGACCGCTATCGGGGCTGACTCGATGCCCAGCGGCAGGGGGCGGTTCGCCCCCTCGCCCACCGGCGACCTGCACCTAGGCTCGCTGGTAACCGCATTGGCGAGTTTTCTCGACGCGCAGTCTCGTGGCGACGAGTGGCTGCTCCGTCTCGAGGACATCGATCAGGCACGGACGCGACCGGATGCGGCCGAGCATATATTCAGCACCCTGAAATCCTTGGGGTTCCAGTGGCCCGAACCTGTACTGGTGCAATCAAAAAACCTGCAAGCCTATGAAAATGCACTGGATTCATTGCAGACACAAGGGCGTCTCTTCGTTTGCACCTGTGGCCGCGGTGATTATCAGGACATTTATTCAGGCCACTGTCGAAAGCGCGGTCGACTCGCGCCGGGCCAGATTCGCCCGGCGACCGGCGTTGCCATCCGCCTCCTGACTGCCGGGACCGGCGTCGTCGACTGGCAGGATGACTGGCAGGGGAGGCAACGCCAGGACGTCGAACACGAGGTGGGTGACTTCGTCGTGCGTCGCAAGGACGGCTTTCATTCCTATCAGTTGGCGGTCGTGGTCGATGATGCGATGCAAGGCATCACCCGCGTCGTCCGCGGCGCCGACCTGCTCGACAACACTCCCCGCCAGATCGTGCTCCAGCGACTGCTGGGGGTCCCTTCGCCGAGCTATGCGCACGGCCCCCTGGTGCTGGAGGCGGATGGCAGTCGCCTGGCGAAGTCCCGCAGCAGTGCGGCAGTGTCGCGACTACCGCCTGGAGTGGCACTCCGTCTGGCCTTGGGGCTGCTGAAGCAGCCCTCTCCGCCGCCGCCGTGCACGGACGTCCGGGAGATCCAGGCGCACGCCGTGAGGCATTGGAACCCTTCTGTCCTGTACAACTTTCTCGAAACGAGACTCGACAGCCGAGGATGAAGGGGGGTATACCATCGCGACGGGGGAGCCATGCCTGAACCGCGCGTGATTACCAAGTATCCGAACCGTCGGCTTTACGACACCGTCGAGAGTCGTTACATCGCGCTGGCGGACATTCGTCGGCTGGTGCTGGAACAGGCTCCCTTTCTGGTGCGTGACCGCAAGACGGGGGCGGACATCACCCGCTCCGTGCTGCTGCAGGTGATTGCCGAACAGGAAGAGAGCGCGAGTCCGGTGATGAGCGAGGATTTTCTCGCGCAAGTGATCCGCAGTTACGGCGGCACCATGCAGGGGTTCATCGGGCAGTACCTCGAACAGAGCCTGCGGCTCTTCCTCCAGCAGCAGCAGCAGATGAACCAGCGGATGCGCTCGATGGTCGGGATGGATCCCGGCGGGATCACCCAGATGGCCAATCTCGCGCAGGACAATTTCCAGCGCTGGAAGGAAACACAGGACCGTCTCCTGCAAGGATTCCTCGATGCGGGCAAGCCCTGACATCGGGCGGTGATGCCCAGCAAAAAGGGCCCCGGAGGGGCCCTTTTTGTTTCCCGGCAAACTGCGCCGGGAGCGGTAGCCGCCGGTATCAGCCGTCGACGTTACGCATCGACAGGCGGACGCGACCCTGGCGATCGACCTCGAGCACCTTGACGCGGACCACGTCACCTTCCTTGAGCTTGTCGCTGACACGCTCGACGCGCTCGTCGCTGATCTGCGAAATGTGCACGAGACCGTCGCGGCCCGGGAGAATCGTGACAAAGGCGCCGAAGTCCATCAGCCGGACGACCTTGCCCTCGTAAATCGAGCCGACCTCGACTTCCGCGGTGATCAGTTCGATGCGGCGACGGGCCTCGCGAGCGGCGGCGCCGTTGACCGAGGCGATCTTGACGGTACCGTCGTTCTCGATGTCGATGGTGGTTCCGGTCTCTTCGGTGATGGCGCGGATAACCGCGCCGCCCTTGCCGATGACCTCGCGAATCTTCTCCGGGTCGATCTTCATCGTGGTGATTGTCGGCGCCCACTCCGACATCTCGGGGCGCGGCGCGGCAAGCACCTTGTTCATCTCGCCGAGGATATGGAGGCGGCCGTCGAGGGCCTGGGCCAGCGCCACTTCCATGATCTCGGGCGTGACGCCCTCGATCTTGATGTCCATCTGCAGGGCGGTGACCCCGTCCTTCGTGC
>JBJTPC010000215.1:0-20401 GCA_046074905.1 Gammaproteobacteria bacterium | reverse complement strand
CCACGGCGTCGGTCGCGTTGCAGATGCCGCCCTGGCCGATGATCGGCACCCCGTGGGCCCGGGTTACCTCGTAGACCTGCTTCACCTTGAGCAGGGCGATCGGCTTGATGGCGGGTCCGGACAGGCCTCCCTGCACGTTGCCGATCACGGGGCGGCGCGTCTTCACGTCGATGGCCATGCCCATGACGGTGTTGATGACGGCAAAGGCATCGGCGCCGGCCTCGAGGCAGGCGCGGGCGTTCTCCTTGATGTCCGTCTGGTTGGGCGAGAGCTTGATGATCAGGGGCTTGCGCGTGGCGACGCGGCAGGCCGCCACCACCTTGGCGCTCATCTCGGGATAGTTGCCGAACTGCACGCCGCCTTCCTTGACGTTCGGGCAGGAGATGTTCACCTCGATGGCTGTCACGGGACTGTCGTCGAAGCGCCGGGTGACCTCGACGTATTCCTCGATGGTGCTGCCCGAGACATTGGCGAAGAAATGCGTCTCGCCGGTGTCGAGGGTGGGAAGGATGTGCCGCACCACGTGATCGACCCCGGGATTCTGCAGGCCGATGGCGTTGATCATGCCCTGTCCGCCAGCGGTCTCGCAGACACGATGGGGCGGGTTGCCGAGGCGTGCCTGCCCGGTGGTGCCCTTGAGCACGATGGCGCCCACGTCGCGGTTCGAGAACCCCTCGATGCGGGTGTATTCCTCGCCGAAGCCGACACATCCGGACAGCAGCACGATGGGCGAGGCGAGCTCCAGCCCGCAGAACGACACGCGGAGCGAGGGGGGCGGACAGCCGGGCGGAGTGATGCCGGCAGGGGAGGGTTGGGCAGCCATGCGCCATTATAGTGGCGTTATGTTCCATCTCGTCCTCCTCCGTCCGCAGATACCGCCGAACACCGGCAACGCCATCCGCCTCTGCGCCAATACCGGCTGCACGCTGCATCTGGTGCATCCGCTGGGGTTCTCGCTGCAGAGCCCGCAGGTCCGCCGTGCGGGACTCGACTACCACGAACTGGCGCGAGTCCACGAGCATGCCGACTTCGCCGCCTGCTGGCGCTGGCTGGACGCCCGGGGAGCGGGTCATCGCTATGCGGTGGAAACCGGGGGTGCCCGGCGGTACGACGAAGTGCGGTTCCAGCCGGGCGACGTGATGGTGTTCGGTGCCGAGGGACCCGGCCTGGCCACCACGGAGCTGGCGCGGTTCGCCCCCGAGGACATCCTCGCGCTGCCGATGCTGCCGGGGAACCGCAGCGTGAACCTCTCCAACACCGTGGCAATCGTCGCCTACGAGGCCTGGCGTCAGCAGGGCTTCAGGAGT
Source organism: Gammaproteobacteria bacterium (assembly GCA_046074905.1). Classification (GTDB taxonomy): domain Bacteria; phylum Pseudomonadota; class Gammaproteobacteria; order Steroidobacterales; family Steroidobacteraceae; genus CAIOHZ01. The sequence continues at coordinate 19,094 of JBJTPC010000215.1, read as the reverse complement.
CCCTGACACGCCGGTCCCGGGGCGTCGCGTTCACGCAACGGATTTCCTGCCGCATCGCAAAAAGCCGCGGCAGAAACCTTCCTTATGTCCTTCTCTCTTGACTGAGAGTATGAAAATACATACTACTAGTAGCACGCTGACGGGCGCCGACCGGCGCCGGGCTGTCGAGGGGAAACCAAGGTCATGCATACGCCCGTCCGTCCCGCCATCTCCCGCGCCCTCCAGGGCGCCGTTGCCGCGACTCTGCTGTTGGCTGCCGCCGGCGCGTCCGCGCAACAGGCCGCCGCCAACGAGGGTCTCGAGGAGATCATCGTCACGGCCACCAAGAAGGCCGATTCCATCAACAGCACGGCAGCTGCCATCTCCGCGGTCACCGCCGACCAGATGGGCGCCGGCGGCATCGAGGATGTCTCCGACCTCGCCACCTCGGTCCCGAACCTCTCGGTCGGCGACCAGTTCGGCGTCAACCGGACCTTCATCCGTGGCGTCGGCATGACCAGCATCGATCTCGGTGCCGACGGTGCCGTGGCCTTCCTGCAGGACGGGGCCATGATTGCCCGGCCGTCGGCCCAGCTGGCCGGCTTCTTCGATCTCGAGCAGGTCGAAGTGCTGCGCGGTCCGCAGGGCACCACTTACGGCCGCGGCGCCACGGCCGGCGTCGTCAACCTCGTCACCCGCAAGCCTGGCGAGGAGTTGAACGGCTATGCCCGCCTCACGGCCGGCAACTACTCCGCCCGCACCCTCGAGGCCGCAGTCGGTGGTCCGGTCAGCGATACCGTCGGCGCACGCCTCGCGGTGAAGTGGGACCAGCGTGACGGTTACGGTCGCAATCTCTTCACCGGCAGCCAGATCGATGATCGCGACGCCATCGCGCTGCGCGGCATGGTGTCGTTCGAGCCGGCGGACGGCGTCAAGGCCACGTTCGTCGCCGACTACTTCAAGGAAGACGACAACAACTACGCCTTCCACTACTTCGGGACCACCGCCACGCCGGAGAACGGCCTGCCGCACAATGCGCTCGGCGGCCAGACCATCTTCGATTACTACGCGGCCCGCAACGAGCGTCCCGACCTGCGCAACATCTACTCCGACGAGGAGCCGATCAATACCCGCGATGGCGTCGGCATCACCGCGCTGGTCGACTTCAAGCTCGGCGAGTGGGACGTCAAGTCGGTCACCGCCTGGCGCGACTTCCAGCGCTTCACCCGTGACGATCTCGACGTGTCCAGCGCCAACATGTTCGGCCAGAACAACTATGACGAGGACAGCAATGCCTGGAGCCAGGAATTCACCTTCAGTCGCACGGCCGGCAACTGGGACCTCCTCGGCGGCGCGATGTATTTCCACGAAAAGCTCTACGGCTCGGTGAAGGTACCGCTGACCAACCTCGGCCTGCTGTTCGGGCTGCCGGCCAACTTCTTCAACAACGGCAACTACTGGCAGCTCGGCACCGTCAAGACGGATGCGCTCGGTGCCTTCCTCCAGGGGACCTACGCGGTCAACGACCAGCTCAAGGTGACCGTCGGTGCGCGCTACAACCGCGAGAAGCGCGAGGGTGCCGGTTCGTTCATTTTCGACGCGCTCGGCGCCAACGTGCCCACCGACAAGGGCAAGACCTGGGACGCGGTCACGCCGCGCTTCAACATCGAGTACACCACCGAGGGCGGGCAGCTCTGGTACGGCAGCCTGACGCGCGGCTTCAAGTCCGGCGTGATCAATGTCGGCAGCCAGAACGACGTCATCAATCCGGAATTCGTGTGGAGCATCGAGTCGGGACTCAAGGGACGGGCCGCGGACGGCAACGTCGAATACCGCGCTGCCGCGTTCTACTACCGCTATACCGACCTCCAGGTCGGGTTCGTCAACGCGCAGAGCGTGGTACAGACGGTCAACGCCGCCTCGGCGCGCAACTACGGCCTCGAGATCGAGCTCCGTGCCCGCCTGGCCGACGGCTTGACCGCCGACCTGCACGGCACGCTGCTCTCCGCGAAGTACCAGGAGTTCACCACCGGCGACTACCGCCAGAACTTCGCGCAGGTGGATCTCTCCGGCAACTACCTGCAGAACGCGCCGGCCTCCACGGCATTCGCCGGCCTGACCTGGGAAGTGCCGGTGGGCGCCGGCACCCTCGCCTTGCGCGCCGAGGCGGGCTACCAGGACAAGGTGTACTTCACCGAGTTCAACAATGCCGATGCCGAGCAGGACAGCTATGTCCTTGGCAACCTCTACGCGACCTGGACGGATGCCGAGGACCGCTGGAGCATCGGCGCCTGGGTGAAGAACGTGGGTGACGAGTTCATCATCACCAACAACATCATCACGGCACCCCTCTACGGCAGCGTCCGGGTGGGTTCGGTGGCCCCGCCGCGGACCTACGGCCTGAGCGTCGGATACAAGTTCTGACTTGCCGGGAACCCGCATGAGCGCCAGCGTGGCCGAAGACTCCTACCGCTTCGACCCCGCCGACCAGGCGCTCGTGCGGGATCCCTATCCGGTGTATCGGCAACTGCTCGCCCGGCCGGGCCTGCATGCCGCCGCCGGTGGCTATCACGTGGCGACGCGCCACGTCGACTGCCGCCAGGTGTTGTCCAGCCCTGCCTTCGGGCAGGGAGACTTCATCCGCAACATCCAGTTGTTCTACGGCCCGGACTTCGACGTGCTCGGCCAGAGCGCGTATCGCTGGTTGTCCGAGGTTTTCCTCATGCAGGATCCGCCGCATCACACGCGGCTGCGCAAGCTGGTGAGTTTCGCGCTCACCCCGAAGCGCATCGCCGACATGGCGCCGCGCATCCAGGCCCTCCAGGACGGCCTCGTGGATGCGTGGTTGGCGAAGGGTGGTACCGGCGATGTCGTCCACGAGCTCGCCTACCCGCTGCCCGTCCTGGTGATGTTCGACCTGCTGGGCGTGGAGGAGCACGAGCGTACGCCCGAGACGATGGCAACGCTGACGCGGGCCATCGCCGAGGCCTTCCTGGTTTTCGAGACCCGCGTGCTTTCGGCTGCGGAACTCGCCTTGGCGAATCGCCAGATGGATGCCCTCTACGAGTACTTCGGGGCCTTGTTCGACCGTCGCCGCGCCGACCCGCGCGACGACCTGACCTCGGCGCTCGCCAGCGTGCGCGACGAGAGCGGTGACGCCTTGTCGCATCGCGAAATGGTGACCATCGTCATCGCCATGTTCGGCGCCGGTTTCGAGACCACGGCGCACCTGATCAGCAACGGGCTCCATACGCTGCAGCGCCATCCCGAGCAGTGGGCCCGCCTCCTCGCCGACCCGACGCTCGCTTCGGGAGTGGTCGAGGAGGTACTGCGGTTCGAATCATCCTTGCAGGCCACCTACCGGACGGCACTGGAGGACACCAGCGTCGATGGGACCTACGTGCGCGGCGGCGAACGCGTGCTGTGCATCGTGGCGGCAGCCAATCGCGATCCGGCCGTGTTCAAGGACCCTGACCGGTTCGACATCACCCGCCGCGACACCCGGCTACTCTCGTTCGGTGGCGGCATCCATCACTGCATCGGCCAGGCGCTGGCGCGCCTCGAGGGTCGCATCGCGTTCGAGTCCATCGCGCGCAGGCTGCCGGGCATCTCGGTGCAACTGGAGTCGCCTCCCTGGCGACCCGGCTTCCTGTTCCGCGGCCTGGAGAGCCTGCCGGCGACCACGCGCACCGCTTAGAATCCACTCCGGCCCGGACGTGGCCGTGGAGTGCAGCGTGGTCCTGAACGAAACCCAGCGGATGGTCCGTGAGTCGGCGCGGCAGTTCGCGCGCGAACAGGTGGCGCCGTACGCCCGGGACTGGGAGCGGGCGGGCGCTTTCCCCGCAGCGACGCTGGCTGCCATGGGGGAACTCGGCTTCCTCGGCATGACGGTACCCGAGACGCTCGGCGGTGCCGGACTCGACTACGTGTCCTACGCCTTGGCCCTGATGGAGGTTGCCGGGGGTGATGGGGCCTTGTCGACGCTGATGAGCGTCCAGAACGCGCCGGTCTGCGCCATCCTCGTCGGCGAAGCCTCCCCGGCGCAGCAGGCGCGTTTCCTGCCCGACCTCGCGAGCGGCGCGATGATCGGCGCATTCGCGCTCACCGAGCCGCAGGCCGGCTCCGATGCCGCACAGTTGCGCCTGCGTGCCCGCAGGGTGCCGGGTGGCTACCGGCTCGACGGCACCAAGCAGTTCATCACTTCCGGGGCCATTGCCGGGGTGGTGATCACCTTCGCGGTGACGGAGCCGACGGCCGGCAAGCGTGGCATCAGCGCATTCCTGGTACCCGCCGGCAGTCCCGGCCTGCGGGTCGCTGCCCTCGAGCGCAAGACCGGGCAGCGCGCCTCGGACACGGCGCAGCTCGCCTACGACGACGTGTTCGTGCCGGATGAGCTGCGGCTCGGGGCCGAGGGCGAGGGTTACCGCATCGCCCTGGCGAACCTCGAGGCCGGCCGTATCGGCATCGCCGCCCAGTGCGTCGGCATGGCCCGCGCCGCCCTTGACCACGCACTGGCCTATGCGCGCGAGCGCCAGGCCTTCGGCCAGCCCTTGTCCGCGCATCAGGCGATGCGTTTCCGTCTGGCCGACATGGCGACGGAGGTCGAGGCCGGGGAACAACTGGTCCTCGCGGCGGCGGCGGCGCGCGACGCCGGGCTCCCCTGCCTCCAGCAGGCGTGCATGGCCAAGCTCTTCGCTGCGGAGATGGCCGAACGGGTCTGCTCCGCTGCAGTGCAGGTGTTCGGTGGCTACGGTTACGTCGAGGATTACCCGGTGGAGAAGATCTGGCGTGACGTGCGCGTCTGCCAGATCTACGAGGGCACGTCGGACGTGCAGCGGATGCTGGTGGCCCGCCAGTTGCTCGGCGGCTGAGCGCGCCGCCGGAAAGAGCCGCGGGAAAAAGCCTAGGCGGCGTCGGTGTCGCGGGTCAGTCGCCGCGCCGCACCGACGATGTCGTCGATCGTGGAGCCCGGCGGGTACACCTCCACCCCCAGCGCCTTCAGCCGCTTCACGGCCCAGGGCGCGATGATGCCGCCGCAGAACACGGGAAGCTCCGGCCTTGCGGCACGCAATTCGCCGATGATCCGCTCGGCCACGGCGACATGCCCGCCGATGTTCAGTCCGACGAGATCGACGTCCTCGTCGACCGCGGCGCGGACAATCTCGTCGCCGGTCGCCATGCCGCCGAGGATGACGTGGAAGCCACCGTCACGCAGCGCGCGGGCGACCACCGAGATTCCCCGCCAATGGCCATCCAGCGCGGTCTTGACCAGCAGGATGCGGGGAGCATGAGCCGGTGGCACCGGTCCATCCATGGGCAGCGTGACGCTCATACCACCTCCGGCGTCTGCCAGTCGCCCCAGACGGAGCGGTACACCTCGCCGATTTCGCCGAGGGTCACTTCCGCTTCGAGGGCCGCCATCATCGCGGGCATGATGTTGTCGGTACCGCGACAGGCACGCTCGAGTGCATGCAGCGCCGCCGTGGCGCCACGCTCGTGGCGCTCGCGACGGACGGCATCGAGCCGCTCGCGAGCCACGTCGTAGGCGTCGCTCACGCCCTCGAAGCCCTCGACCTGGTACGCCCCCACGTCATCGTGGAAGTCGTTGACGCCGACCACGGTACGGCTGCCGTCCATCTCCTGCTGGAACCACCCGACCTGGTTCTCGCGTGCCTGCTGATGGAGCCAGCCGCTGTCGAGGGTGGCGAGGAAACCGCCGCGGGCAGCAATCTGCTCGCAGAACTCCCAGCCGCGGCGCTCGAGTTCAGCGGTCATCGCCTCGATGTAGTAGGAACCGCCGAGTGGATCGGCCACCGCATGCAGGTTCGTCTCGTGCGCCAGCACCTGCTGGATGCGCACGGACATCTGGTGGGCATGCTCGCTGGGGATGGAAATCGCCTCGTCATAGCCCGAGACGCCCAGCGACTGCGTGCCGCCCAGCACCGCCGAGAGCGCCATGAGCGTGCCGCGGACGATGTTGTTGAACGGCTGCTGGTAAGTCATGGCCGCACCGCTGGTGACGATGTGGATGCGCATGCGCAGGGCACGCTCGTCGGTGATGCCGTAGCGCGTGGACAGCAGGTGGTGCCACATCTTGCGCGCGGCGCGCAGCTTGGCCGCGTCCTCGAAGATCTCCATGGTGGTGCGGAAGTTCACGCCGCCGCAGCGCTGGGCTGCGGTGGTGAGGTCCATGCGACCGCGGCGGCGGATCTCGTCGAGGTACTCGATGGCATTGGCCATCACGGCACCGAGTTCCTGCCAGGCGTTGAGACCGGTGTCGCCCCCGTTGTAGCCGGCGATGGATACCGGCACCCACTTGGGCAGGTGCTCGCCGCAGAACTCGATGATGTCCGCGTTCAGGCGCAGGCCGGGTGCGGTGGGAATCTGCTGCTTGGTGACGCAACCGAGATAGGTGAGAAAGAAGTCGCTCTGTCCGGTGCCGCCGAGTTGCGACAGCGGGATGCCGCGCCGCTTGGCTACCGTCCAGTAGGCTGCCAGCGCGAAAGGCGCATGCTGCACGACCGCCCCGCCGGCATGGCCGTAGGTCCGCTCGATCGGCAGGCCGTCGAGGCAGATGGCCGTGTCGCGCACGCTCTGCATCACGGCACCGGTCATGTCGACGTCCTCGCGGCGGGCCACGACCTCGGGATGGTCGACGTTGTAGAGGTGGTCCGCGGTATTGCGGTCGTGCTCCATCAGGAAGCCGGTCTCGCCGTTCCGCAGCAGGAACTTGATGCGCTCGTTCTCGTCCTCGGGTTTGCCGTAGCCCGACAGCTGGAAGATCCGCCAGGGCTTGGTGCGATAGCCCTGCGGAAAACAGCCGCGGTGGTAGGGTGCCTCGCCGGGACGGATGCCGGCAACGGCACGATGGCCGTCCGGCACGTCCTCCGGGCCGTAGCTGGGTTTCAGCTCGATGCCGGAGCGGGTGGTGAAGACGGGCCGGGGAGCGTGCTCTCTGTCCATGATGCCCAGAATATACCAATGGTATAAAAAACATACTACTGGTATTCCATCCCGATTAACGGTTAAGTTCATGCCGTCGTCGGTGCGTCGCGTGACACCCGGAGAGCCGCGTAGCATCCTGTGTCCGGCGCCCGCGCATGGCGCGACCCCTTGTTCCCGTTTCCGGCCCGAGGAATCCCGATGATGACGTCTGCACCGCCCGACCTCTCCCGCCTGTTCGCCGTCGCTGGCAAGCACGTGCTCGTCACCGGGGGTACCGGTGGCCTGGGCTCCATGCTGGCCGCGACTTATCTCGCCGCCGGGGCCCGGGTCTGGATCACCGGGCGCAAGCCGGAGGCACTGGCGCAGTCGGTGGCGGAGCTGTCGACGCTCGGCCCCGTCGCCGGACTCGAGGGCGATCTCGCCACGATGGAGGGCACCCGGGCCATCATCGAGGCGTTCCAGGCCCAGTCCGATCGCTTGCATGTGCTGGTCAACAATGCGGGCCAGACCTGGGGTGCCCCGCTCGATCGCTTCCCGGAGCGCGGGTGGGATTCCGTCATGGACGTCAACGTCCGCGCGCCGTTCTTTCTCGCGCAGGGCTTGCTGCCGCAACTGCAGGCAGCGGCCAGCGACGAGGACCCGGCCCGGATCATCAACATCGGCTCGATCTACGGCCAGGCCACCGAGGTGCAGTACGCCTACTCGTACACCGCCAGCAAGGCGGCCATCCACCAACTGACCCGCGTGATGGCGCGGGAACTCGCGCCACGCCGCATCCTGGTGAATGCCATCGCGCCCGGCCTGTTCCACACCAAGATGACCCACTTCGTGATGAAGCACGAGGAGATGAAGGCCAACCTGCTGCAGACCATCCCGCTGCACCGCTCCGGTACGGTCGAGGATATCGGCGGCCTGGCACTCTTCCTCTCCTCGCGGGCCGGGGCCTACATGACCGGCAACATCATCCCGCTGGATGGCGGCATCCTCGCCGCCCACTGATGGTCACGGCCGGCGGCTTGGCGCCGGCCTCTCCCGGAGACCGCCGATGGCCGAGTATTCCTTCACGACCCTGCTGACCGAGCGGCGCGGCGCTGCCCTGTGGGTCACCCTCAACCGTCCGGAGGCGCTGAATACGCTGACCACGGCGATGGTGGAGGAGCTTCTCGGCCTGTTCACTGCACTGGAGACGGATCGCGAGGTCCGCGTGGTGGTCCTGCGCGGGGCGGGTCGGGCCTTTTGCGCGGGTCTCGACCTCAAGGATTTCCTGCCGCGTCTCGACGACCTCGCCGCCCCCGAGTTGCTCCATTTCCAGCGCCGCCTCAGCCGGCTGATCCTCGCGATGCGTCGCTGCCCGCAGCCGGTGGTTTGCCTGTGGCACGGTGCCGCATCCGGGGGTGGATTCGCGCTCGGCCTTGCCAGCGACCTCCGCTACTGCACCACCGGCACCCGCCTCAATGCTTCCTTCGTCCTCGTCGGGTTGAGTGGCTGCGACGTCGGCGTCAGCTGGCTGCTGCCGCGCCTGATCGGCGCCGGCGTGGCCAGTGAACTGCTCTTCACCGGCCGTACGCTCGAGGCGACGCGTGCACGGGAGCTCGGGCTGGTGTCAGCGGTGGTCGAGCCGGCGGAGCTCGAGTCCACCGCGGAGCGGACCATCGCCGAGTTGCTGACGGCCGCGCCGATGGCGCTGGCACTGACCAAGCAGGCCCTGCAGACGGCGCAGGGTGCGGGCAGCCTGGAGGCAGCGATCGAGATCGAGGATCGGCAGCAAACCTTGCTCGCGCTGCAACCGGAGTTCAAGGCAAGGCTCGAGGCGTTCGCCGCCCGCCAGCGTCGCTGAAACCGTATGATGGCTGCGGGGAGACCGACCGCGGCGAACGGGCGGAGGACAGCGTGAAGGCGACGATCCTGCAGGCCAAGGAACTGGAGCCGGAGCTGCATGTCGCCGGCGTGGTGCTGCTGTTCCTGCTCCTCTGCACCGCCGTGCAATACGCGCCCCTGCCGTGGCCGGCAGCGGTCCGCGAGGTCCTCGGGACGGGGCTGGCCGTGTTGCCGGTGCGCTGGGCAGTGGCGGCCGCTTCCCTGGTGGCGATGGTTCGTCAATGGGGCACTCCGCTCCGTGCCCCACTGGGTTTGCTGGCCGCCGCCATGACCTTCGGTGCGCTGGCTTCCTCCAGCTTCTACCTCGGCGGTGATGGGCCTACTTGGGAGCAGGTGCAGCGCCTGTGCATCCTCATCACCTACACGTGCCTCGCCGCCGCGGTGTTGGCACTGCCGGCACGTCCCGAAAGCGATCGCGATCCCGTGCTGCTCGGGCTCGATTTCCTGCTCGCCGGCGGGGTCGGCATCCTGCTGGTGTGGTTCTACTTCATCCAGCCTGGCGGCGACGACTCGCTGAGCCTGATGGGCGTGGGCGGCTTTCGCGAACTGCTGGCCCGCCTGGGCTATCCGGCCCTCGATGTCGTCCTGCTGCTGGTGCTGCTGATCCGCCCGCGGATGCATCGCTCCGGTGCCCTGCGGCGCGTCTTCACGCCCATGACACTCGGCATCGCGCTGGTGCTGGCCGGCGATACCCTGACCATGCTGCGGCCGCTGCTGCCCGCTTGGCCGCTCGAGGGGACGGCCAGCATCGTGCACCGCATGGCCCCGGTGGCCTTCCTGCTGGCCAGCCTGCGTTCCTGGCGTCCGCTCGCCGAGTGGTCGCCGGCGCAGCCCGTCGCGGCGGGTCGCCGGCTCTGGACCACCGGCTCGGTGGCCGTGGCCTTGCTGCTGCTGGCCCTGTACCTCGAGCAACTGGACCATGGTCATCCGCACTCCTTCACGCTGACCGTCGGCGCGACCGCCGCTGGTCTGCTGCTGCTGCTGCGCCAGTCGGTCCTGCAGCGCCGGCGGGACAGTCTGGTGGCGCGGCAGCGCCAGGAACTCGAGCGCAAGGTGGCCGAGCGGACCGCGGAGCTGGCGGCGGCCAAGTCGCGTCTCGAATTGCTCGCCAGCGAGGATGCCCTCACCGGCCTGCCGAACCGGCGTGCCTTCGACGACGCGCTGGCGACGGCATGGTCATCCTGTGCCCGCGCACGGCAGCCCCTGTCGATCGCGCTGCTCGATATCGACCACTTCAAGGCCTACAACGACCACTTCGGGCATCCGCAGGGCGACAGTTGCCTGCGGGAGGTGGCGCGCGTGCTGCAGCGGGTGGTCCGGCGTCGCACGGACCTCGTGGCGCGTTACGGGGGCGAGGAGTTCCTGTTGCTGATGCCGCAGACGGATGCCGAAGGCGCCTTGCTGTTCGCCGAGCGCGTCCGCGAGGCGATCGAAGCGCGTGGCCTCGCCCATGCGCCGGGCCTGCCGCGACCGGTCGTGACGGTCAGCATCGGCGTCGTGACCACCGCGCCGGACCCGGTCTCGATGCCCGAGGCGCTGTTCTTCGCCGCGGACGCGGCGCTCTACGAAGCGAAGGCCGAAGGGCGCAACTGCGTGCGCAGCGGCCGGGTCTGAATCAGCGGCCTGGCGCGAGCTCCGGGCTGGCCAGCCAGGCGTCGCGGACCGCGTGCAGACCGCCTTCGCCGCGGGCCAGGCGGGCGACACTCTCGCGGAAGCCGGTGCCCGCGGCGAGCCGCGCGACGCGGCGCTCCAGTTCGTGGCGCAGCAAGGCCTGGAGTGCCATCGACACGAAGCGTTCGCGCCAGCGTTGCCAGCCGCCGTTCTCCTCGAGATGGCGACGATGGGCCGCCACGGCTTCCCAGACCGCTGCCACCCCCTGACCTTCATGGGCCCGGGTGCAGATCACCGGTGGTTGCCAGCCATCGGCGCGGACCGTCGCCGCCAATTGCTCGAGGTCGCGTCGTGATTCCTCCGCGCCCGGGCGATCGCACTTATTCAGCACGAAGATGTCCGCGACTTCCATCAGGCCGGCCTTGGTGGCCTGGATTTCGTCCCCCCAGCCGGGATTGAGCACCACCACCGTCGTGGCGGCCGCCTCGGCCACATCGAGCTCGACCTGGCCGACACCCACCGTCTCGAGCAGCACGCACGGCCAGCCCGCGGCGTCCAGTGCCCGCAGCACCAGTGGGGTGAGCAGTGACAGGCCGCCGCTTCCGGGATCGGCCGTCATGGAGCGGACGAAGACGCGCGCGTCGCCGGCGGCATGGTCCATGCGCAGCCGGTCGCCGAGAATCGCGCCACGCGTCAAAGGGGAACTCGGGTCGAGCGCCAGCACGGCGACGCGCCGGTCCGCCAGCAACGCCTCACGGAGCAGCGCACCCACCAGGGTGCTCTTGCCGGCGCCGGGGGCACCGGTGATGCCCACCGTGTAACTGCGCCCGCCGTGGGCCGCCAGCGCCGCATCCAGTTCGCCGGCGGCGGCGGGGTCGCGCTCCAGGCGCGTGATCGCCCGCGCCAGGGCGGCCCGGTCGCCGGCGACGACGCGGGTCGCCAATTCGCCGATGGCTGCGCTCGCCGTGTTCAGAGGGCCGACCGCAGGAAATCGATGAGCGAATCGGCGTCCGGCACGGGCCGCGGATTCGTGCCGCACCAGATGTCCTGGAAAATGTAGCCGGTGAGGCCGCGGAGGTCCTGCTCCTGGACGCCGACCTCGCGCAGGCTGCGTGGCATGCCGAGGCTGCGGATCAGCCGGTCGGCCAGCACGCTGGCCGGCGTGCCCGGTTCGCCGAGTGCCTGGCTGATCAGCTTCTGGCGGTGACCGTTGACCGGCTCGTTGAAGGCCAGCGCGAACGGCGCCATGACGCAGGAGGTATAGCCGTGCGGGACGTCGAACGAACCGCCGAGCGCATGACCGGTGGCGTGGCTGATGCCCATCGGCAGACCGGCGACGATGGCGATCATGGAGCACCACGCGCCGATCTGCGCCTTCTGGCGCGCCTCGAGATCGAGGGGATTGGCCTTGACGCGGGTCAGGCCCTCGGACAGCAGCCGCAGGCCGTTGAGCGCTTCGCCATCCCAGTAATCATTGGACGAGAGCGAGCCCAGCGTCTCGAAGCAATGATCGAGCGAGCGGACGCCCGTGGACAGCCAGATCCACTCGGGGGTGTGCACGGTCACCGCGGGGTCGAGGATGATGGCGCGTGGCGTCATGGCGGGGTGCACGTAGGCCTGCTTGACGTTGGTCACCTTGTCCGTCGCGCCGGAGAGGGGATTGAACTCGCCACCCGAGAGGGTCGTCGGGATGATGACGACCGGGATGTCCGGTCCCGCGAACACCGGGGCGGTCACCGTCCGGTCGGGGTTCACCACCACGTGATACGGTTCCATGTCCGCAGGGCTGTCGAGGCCGTGCTTGAGGCACAGGGCGGTGATCTTGGTGCAGTCCGTGACCGAGCCGCCGCCGAGCGACGCGAGCAGGTCCGGACCCACCGCCCGGGCGGCGCGGGTGGCCGCGATCACGTCCTCGCGGGGCACGTGCGGCCGGACGCTGTCGTAGATGCCGACCAGGCGGTCGCCGAGCGCCTGCTCGATCTTGCGCACCTCGTCCGTCCGGTGGCGCAGCGTGTTGCTGCAGATCAGGAATACCCGGCGGGCACCGAGCCGCTCGGCCTCGGCGGCGAGCGCCTCGGCGCAGGGGCGGCCGCTGTGGACGAACTGGAGGGGGCTCAACCCGATGGTGGTCTGGTACATGGCTTCCGTCTCCTGGGCCGCGATTTGCCCGATTGTGATGGTTCTACCAATCGTGTACAAATAATTACCGACAGGCAACTGTCAACACCCTTCGGTAACATTCCACTGTGCCGGGCTGTCGCCGGCGCCTCCGGAGACTGCCATGACCGCACCGGCCCCCGCCAGCCCTTCCGGCCATCATGATCCGCGCGTCCCGCCCCGCGAGACCTGCGTCGTCCGCTATCTCATCGATCGCTGGGCAGAGAGCCGTGCCGACCAGGTGTACGCCGTCTTCGACGGCGGGGCCACGCTCACCTATGCGCAGTTGCGCGAGCGTGTCATCGCGGTGGCAGTCGGTCTGCAGGCCCAGGGCGTCCGTGCCGGGGATCACGTGCTCGCCTGGCAGCCCAACACGCCGGACATGCTGCTGACGTTCTTCGCGATCAACTATCTCGGCGCGGTCTACGTCCCCATCAATACCGCCTATCGCGGCAACCTCCTCGAGCACGTCGTCGAGAACTCCGATGCCGAGGTCGCCGTGGTCCATGCCGACCTCGTCTCCCGGCTGCAGGGCATCCGCCTGGCTCGCCTCCAGCGGCTGGTCGTCACCGGTACGGCGGACGGCGAGCGTGCGCCGGCGGACGCGGTCCTGCCCTGGGTGACCTTCGAGTCGCTCCGCGGGACGGCGGCGGAACTGCTGCCGCTCGAGCGCCCGATCGAGCCCTGGCACACGCAATCCGTCATCTACACCTCGGGAACCACCGGACCCTCGAAGGGCGTGCTGTCCTCGTACCTGCACATGTACACCAACCCCGGGCCGGAGGCCTGGCCCTGCATCACCGGTGATGACCGGTTCCTGGTGAACATGCCGATGTTCCACATCGGCGGCCTCGGCCTGTCCTTCGCGATGCTCGCCCGCGGCGGTTCCATCGTCCTCCCGGAACGCTTTTCCACCGACCGCTTCTGGCCGCTCGTCCGCGAGACCGAGGCCACCGCCGTGTTCCTGCTCGGGGTGATGGCGACCTTCCTGCTGAAGGCGCCACCGTCGCCGGACGACCGCAACCACCGGGTCACCAAGGCCTACATCGTGCCCCTGGCCGAAGGTTCCGCCGAGTTCCATCGCCGCTTCGGACCGGATGTCTACACCATTTTCAACATGACGGAGATTTCCTCGCCAATCACTTCCGGGCCGAACCCGGCGGTGAGCGGCACCTGCGGCCAGGCCCGCGCCGGCGTCGATGTGCGCCTGGTGGACGAGAACGACTGCGAGGTGCCGGTGGGCGCGGTCGGCGAGATGATCCTGCGCACCGACCGCCCCTGGGGCATGAACCACGGCTACCACAAGAACGCCGAGGCGACCGCCCGCGCCTGGCGGAACGGCTGGTTCCATACCGGTGATGCCTTCCGCCGCGATGCGGCCGGCAACTACTTCTTCGTCGACCGCATGAAGGACGCGATCCGTCGCCGCGGCGAGAACATCTCGTCGTTCGAGGTCGAGGTGGAAGTGGTGGCTTTCCCGGCCATCCGCGAGGCGGCCGCCATCGCCGTACCAAGCGAGCTCGGCGAGGACGAGGTGATGGTGGTGGTCGCTCCGGCGCCCGGCCAGTCGATCGATCCCGCCGCACTGCTGGCCTTCCTCCGCGAGCGGCTCGCCTACTTCATGATTCCGCGGTATGTCCGCATCCTGCCCGAACTGCCGAAGACCCCGACCGCGAAGGTACTCAAGGCGGAGCTGCGTGCCCAGGGTGTCACCCCCGACACCTGGGACCGCGAAGCCGCCGGCATCAGTATCCGGCGCGATCGCATCGGCCAGTAACGGAACCGCGGAAGCGCCATGCCACGCCAGAAGACCCCCGCCGCACGCCGGCCCCGACGCGATGCCACGACGCCGGCAGCCGCGGAACTCAAGACCGAGGTGCAGGAGTTCAAGCGCCGCCGTATCCTCGAGGAGGCGCGCGAGCTGTTTTTCGCCCATGGCTACGAGGCCACCACGCTCGATGCCATCGCCGAGGCGCTGCACGTCACCAAGCCGTTCCTGTACTCGTACTTCCGCAACAAGAGCGAGATCCTGAACGCGATCTGCGAGGTGGGCATCACCAGCTCGCTGCAGGCGCTGGACGAGGCGATGGGCAGCGATCTCGGTCATCGCGACAAGCTCCGCGCCATCGTCGAGCGCGTCACCGCGATCGTCATCCAGAACCAGAAATACATCGTGGTCTACGAACGCGAGGAAAAAAACCTGCAGGCCGACGAGTCGCGGGCGCTGATGCGGCTGCGCAAGCAGTTCGACCTGCGCCTGGCCACGCTGCTCGAGGAGGGCACGCGCGCCGGCGAGTTCGACGTCGAGGATGCACCACTCACCGCCCTGTCGATCGGCGGCATGATCACCTGGGTGGCGTCCTGGTACCGACCGCTCGGCCGCTGGTCGCAGACCGACGTGATCATGCAGATGATCCGCAACGTCATGCGCATGGTGTCGCGGCAGGGCCTCGTCCGGGAGGGAATGTGAGCACTTCCTGCTTCCGTGCCGATGTCCTCGCCGGTCAGGTCGCCTTCGTGACCGGTGGCAGTTCCGGCATCAACAAGGCCATCGCGCGACGGTTCCTCGAGCATGGCGCCCGCGTGGTGATCGTGGCGCGTGACGCCGGCCGCCTCGAGGCGGCGGTAGCGGAACTCGGCGGCGCCATTGCCGATGGCGCGTCGCGTGTTGCGGGCCACAGCGCCGATGTGCGTGACCTCGCGGCCCTCACCGCGGCGGCCGAGGCCGGTGCGGCGCGTTTCGGGCGTTATGGCATCGTGGTGGCCGGAGCGGCCGGCAATTTCCTCGGGGCGGCCGAACGCCTCAGCAGCAATGCCTTCGGGGCAGTGGTGGATATCGACCTCAAGGGGACCTACCACACCTTCCGCGCCTGCCATGCCCATCTCGCGCCGCGCGCCCGCCTGATCGCCATCTCGGCCCCGCAGGCCGGCATGCCGATGCCCTATCAGGCGCCCGCCTGTGCCGCGAAGGCCGGTGTCGAGATGCTGGTGAAATCGCTCGCCGTCGAATGGGGCGGCCTGGAGGGCGTACGGGCCAATGCGATTTCGCCCGGTCTGGTCGCCGGCACCTACGGTGCCGAGATCTTCTGCAAGGTGGCGGGCGAGGCGGCCCTCGTCGCGCCGCAGCCCGTCCCGCGACTGGCAACGCTGGAAGAGGTGGCCGATGCCGCCGTCTGGCTGGCCAGTCCGCTGGCCGATTACGTGACCGGGCAGGTGCTGGCCATCGATGGTGGCCTGACCCTCGCCTCGGCCCTGGGCGGTGCCTTCGCCGCCGCGGCCGGTCCTGCGCTGCAGGCCGCCGCCCGCCGTTCTTCCCCGGAGTGATTCCATGCCTGAAGCCCTGATTTTCGACCACGTACGCACACCCCGTGGTCGCGGCCGTCCCGACGGTGCCCTCCACGAGATACCCGCCATCGGGTTGGCCACCCAGACCTTGCAGGCGCTGCGCGACCGCAACGGACTCGATACCGCTGTGGTCGATGACGTGGTGCTGGGCTGCGTCTCGCCGGTGGGGGAACAGGGCAGTTGCATCGGTCGCGTGGCGGCACTGAACGCCGGCTATGCCGAGAGCGTGGCCGGCCAGCAGCTCAACCGCTTCTGCGCTTCGGGCCTCGAGGCCGTCAACAATGCCGCGGCACAGGTACTTTCCGGCCAGTCGGACCTCGTGGTTGGTGGCGGCGTGGAGGCGATGTCCCGCGTCCCCATCTCGTCCGATGGCGGCGCCTGGTACGGCGACCCCACGGTGGCCTGGAACACCTACTTCGTGCCGCAAGGCGTGGGTGCCGATCTGATCGCCACGCTTGGCGGCTTCACGCGCGAGGATGTCGACCGCTACGCGCTCGAAAGCCAGCGGCGTGCCGCCGTCGCGCGTGCCGAGGGACGCTTCGCCGGCTCGCTGGTGCCGGTGCGTGACGTGCTCGGACAGGTGCTGCTGGCGGAGGACGAGTATCCGCGGCCCAACACCACGCTCGCCGATCTCGCCGCACTGAAGCCCGCCTTCCAGTCGATGGGCGAGGAACACGGCTTCGACGCAGTGGCGCAGCTGCGGTATCCGCAGGTGGAGGCGATCCGGCATGTGCACACCGCCGGCAACTCGAGCGGGATCGTCGATGGTGCCGCGGCGGTCCTCGTGGGCAATGCCCGCATCGGCAAGAAGCTGGGACTGCGGCCGCGGGCCCGCATCCGCGCGTTCGCCAGCATCGGCAGCGAGCCGGCCATCATGCTGACCGGCCCGGCGCTGGCGACGCGCAAGGTGCTGAAGCGCGCGGGCATGTCCACCAACGACATCGACCTGTTCGAGGTGAACGAGGCCTTCGCCTCCGTCGTCCTGCGCTTCATGGCGGACACCGGCGTCGCCCACGATCGCCTGAATGTCAACGGCGGGGCCATTGCCCTCGGGCATCCGCTCGGCGCCACCGGCGCGATGATCCTCGGCACCGCGCTCGACGAGCTCGAGCGCCGCGGTCTCGGCACGGCGCTCGTGACCCTCTGCGTCGGTGCCGGCATGGGCACCGCCACCATCATCGAACGCCTCTGAGCGGCACGAGCCGCGAATGGACCTTCCCATGTACAAGCACCTGACCATCACCGTCGACGCCGAGGGCATTGCCCTGCTGAAGCTCGACGTCGCCGGCAAGCCCATGAACGTGTTCGAGCCGGAGTTCAACGCCGAGCTCGCCGCAGCCGTCGCGCAACTGGTCGGCGATGCCGCCGTCGGCGGCATCGTCATCACCTCCGGCAAGGAGGCGTTCGTCGCCGGTGCGGACATCAAGGACATCGTCAGCGCGTACGACCGCGGCATCACCGCGGCCGAGGCGGCCGGCTGGAGCCGGCAACTGAGTGGCCTGTTCCGTCGCCTCGAGACCTGCGGCAAGCCGGTGGCGGCGGCCATCAACGGCCTCGCCCTGGGCGGCGGCCTGGAGCTGGCCCTGGCTTGCCATTACCGCGTGCTGGCCGACGATCCGAAGGCCGTGGTCGGGTTGCCGGAAGTGAAGATCGGCTTGCTGCCCGGCGCCGGCGGCACGCAGCGCCTGCCGCGTCTCATCGGCGTGATGGAAGCGGCCAAGCTGATGACCGATGGCAACCCGGTGTCGCCGGCCCAGGCGAAGAAGCTCGGCATCGTGCACGAGCTGGCACCGACCGCCGACGTGGTGGCGCGGGCCCGCGCCTGGCTGCTGACGCGCCCGGAGCCGGTTGCACCCTGGGACCGCAAGGGGTTCCGCATCCCCGGCGGCGGCAACCTGACGAGTCCGGCCGTGACGCAAACGATGATGGGCGGCACGGCCTTGCTGGCCAAGGCGACGCTGCGCAACTATCCGGCCCCACAGGAAATCCTCGCGGCCCTCTACGAGGGTTGTGCCGTGCCCTTCGACAAGGCCCTCGAAGTGGAGTCGAAGCACTTCGGTCGCCTGCTGTCCGGGCCGGTCGCGCGCAACCTGATGCGCACGATGTTCGTGAACAAGGGACTGGTGGACAAGCTGTCGCGTCGTCCCGCCGACGTCCCGAAGTGGCGGGTGCACAAGCTCGGTATTCTCGGCGCCGGCATGATGGGGGCCGGCATCGCGCACGTCTCCGCGCTGGCGGGGATGGAGGTGGTACTGCTCGACAGCACGCAGGCCGCGGCCGAGAAGGGCAAGGCTTATTCCGCGAAGCTGTTGCAGAAGGAAGTCGACCGCGGCCGCCGCACCGAGGCCAGCCGCGATGCGGTGCTGGCCCGCATCACGCCCACCACCGACTACGCCCTGCTGAAGGGCTGCGAGCTGGTGATCGAGGCAGTGTTCGAGGATCGCGCCATCAAGGCCGAGGTCACGGCGAGGACCGAAGCCGTGATCGGGCGCGATGCGGTTTTCGCCAGCAACACCTCGACGCTGCCGATCACCGGCCTGGCCAAGGCATCGAAGCGCCCGGCGAACTTCATCGGCATCCATTTCTTCTCGCCGGTGGAGCGGATGCCGCTGGTGGAAATCATCCGTGGCAAGCGCACCTCCATCGAGACGGTGGCGCGCGCACTCGACTACGTCGGCCAGTTGCGCAAGACCCCCATCGTGGTCAACGACAGCCGCGGCTTCTTCACCAGCCGCGTCTTCGGCACGTACTGTGCCGAGGGCGCACGCATGCTGGAGGAGGGCATCCTGCCGGCGCTGATCGAGAATGCCGGTCGCATGGCGGGCATGCCGGTGGGGCCGCTGGCCGTCACCGACGAGGTCTCGCTGGAGCTCAATTACAAGGTGATGAAGCAGACGGCTGCCGATCTCGGCGCGAAGCACGAGCCGTCCATCGCCTGGCCCGTGGTGCGCCATCTGGTCGAGGATCTCGGTCGCCTCGGTCGCAAGTCCGGTGGCGGCTATTACGAATACCCCGCCGATGGCGGCCCCAAGCGTCTCTGGAGTGGACTGGCCACCGAGTATCCGCCACGTGCCGACCAACCGACCGTGGAGGAGCTGAAGCAGCGCCTGCTGCATATCCAGGCGCTCGAGACCGCGCGCTGCGTGGAGGAGGGGGTGCTCGAGAGCTCGATGGAGGGA
>JBJTPC010000214.1:0-3311 GCA_046074905.1 Gammaproteobacteria bacterium | reverse complement strand
TGGTAGAAGTCGTTGCCCTCGCGGGTACGCTCACCCACGCCGGCGAACACGGAGAGACCCGAGTGCGCCTTGGCGATGTTGTTGATCAGCTCCATCATGTTCACGGTCTTGCCCACGCCGGCGCCACCGAACAAGCCGATCTTGCCGCCCTTGGCGAAGGGGATCAGGAGGTCGATGACCTTGATGCCCGTGACCAGGAGATCCTGACCGCCCGACTGCTCGTCGTAGGACGGCGCCGCACGATGGATCGGCCAGTGCTCGGTCACCTGCACGGGACCGGCCTCGTCCTGCGGCGTGCCGAGGACGTCCATGATGCGGCCGAGGGTGCCGGTGCCGACGGGCACGGAAATCGGCGCGCCGGTGCGGCTGACCGCGAGGCCGCGGCGGAGACCTTCCGAGACGCCCATGGCGATGCAGCGGACGACACCGTCGCCCAGCTGCTGCTGCACTTCCAGCGTCAGGCCCTCGTCGACGAGCTTGAGCGCCTCGTAGACCGTGGGGATGTTGTCGCGCGGGAACTCGACGTCGATAACGGCGCCGATGATCTGGACGATCTTGCCTGTGCTCATCGTTTTCTCCTCATCGGGCGGGGCCACCTGCCCTGCCCGTCCTGATACGTGATCGAATTCCTGCGGCGTCAGACCGCGGCTGCACCGCCGACGATTTCCGCCAGCTCCTTGGTGATGGCCGCCTGACGCGCCTTGTTGTAGACCAGCTGCAGCTCGTCGATGAGCTTGCCGGCGTTGTCGCTGGCGGACTTCATCGCGACCATGCGCGAAGCCATCTCGCAGGCGACGTTCTCGACCGCCGCCTGGTAGACCTGGCTCTCGATGTAGCGGGTCATGTAGCCCTCGAGCAGCTCCGCCGCCGATGGCTCGTAGATGTAGTCCCAGCGCTCCTGGAGGTCGCTGCCAGGCTGCACGATCGCCGGCAGCAGCTGGATCGTCTCAGCCTTCTGGCTCATCGTGTTGACGAAGCGGTTATGCACGAGAAGCAGCCGGTCCGTCTTGCCCTCGAGGTACATGTCGAGCTGCACCTTGATCGTGCCGATGAGGTCCGCCAGATGGGGACGGTCACCGAGGTGCGTGATGCTGGAGACGACGGGCAGCTTGAGCCGGCGGAAGAAGCCGAGGCCCTTGCTGCCGATCAGCGTGAGATGCACCGCGACGCCCTGCGCCTCGAACTCGCGCAACTGGACCAGCACGGCCTTGAAGAGGTTGGTGTTGAGGCCACCGCAGAGCCCCCGGTCCGTCGAGACGATCACCATGCCGACCGACTTGACCGGCCGTTCGATGGTGAACGGATGGCGGAAGTCCGGGCTCGCGGCGCTGATGTGGCCGATCACGCGGCGGATCTTCTCCGCGTAAGGACGGGCGGCGCGCATGCGCTCCTGCGCCTTGCGCATCTTGCTCGCGGCCACCATCTCCATGGCCTTGGTGATCTTCTGAGTACTCTTGATACTCGCGATCTTGGTGCGGATTTCTTTGGCGCCAGCCATCGTTTCGGATTCCTGTGCAGTGCGGGGGTGTCACCAGGCGCAGCCGGCAGGCCGCGCCGGGGCACCGGTCACACCGTGGCGAAGAACTCCTCGCAGAGCTTCTTGAAGCCGGCGTCGACTTCCTTGGAGAGATCGGGCTTGGCCTCGATGCTCGCCATCAGCTCGCTCTGGTTGTTGCGGGCGAAGGCCAGCAGCGCGGCTTCCGTATCGACGATCTTCTTGCGGTCGACCTTGTCGAAGAAACCACCGTTGAT
The DNA here is from genome assembly GCA_046074905.1 of Gammaproteobacteria bacterium. Lineage (GTDB taxonomy): Bacteria > Pseudomonadota > Gammaproteobacteria > Steroidobacterales > Steroidobacteraceae > CAIOHZ01. Next base: position 1,559 of record JBJTPC010000214.1, on the reverse strand, counting down.
GGCATACAGCGACAGCGCCATCTCCGACACCGAGAGCGGCGCGTACTGCTTCTGCTTCATCAGCTCCACGACGCGGGCGCCGCGCTCGAGCTGGCGGCGGGTGGCCTCGTCGAGGTCCGAAGCGAACTGCGAGAACGCGGCGAGCTCACGGTACTGGGCGAGCGCGAGACGCACGCCACCACCGAGCTTCTTGATGATGTTCGTCTGGGCGGCGCCACCGACGCGCGACACGGAGATGCCGGCGTTGATGGCCGGACGGATGCCGGAGTTGAACAGGTCCGTCTCGAGGAAGATCTGGCCGTCGGTGATGGAGATGACGTTGGTGGGCACGAACGCCGTCACGTCACCGGCCTGGGTCTCGATGATCGGCAGGCCGGTCAGCGAACCGGTCTTGCCCTTGACGCGACCGTTGGTCGCCTTCTCGACGTACTCCTCGTTCACGCGGGCGGAACGCTCCAGCAGGCGCGAGTGGAGGTAGAACACGTCGCCGGGGTAGGCTTCGCGGCCCGGCGGACGGCGCAGCAGCAGCGAGATCTGGCGGTAGGCGACGGCCTGCTTGGAGAGGTCGTCGTAGACGATCAGCGCATCTTCGCCGTTGTCCATGAAGTACTCGCCCATGGCGACACCGCCGTAGGGAGCGAGGTACTGCATGGCGGCCGGCGTGGAGGCGGAGGCCGCGACCACGATCGTGTGGGCCAGGGCCCCGTGCTCCGCGAGCTTGCGCACCACGTTGGCGATCGAGCTCTGCTTCTGGCCGATCGCGACGTAGATGCACTTAACGCCGGTGCCCTTCTGGTTGATGATCGCGTCGATGGCGACGGCGGTCTTGCCGGTCTGCCGTTCGCCGATGATCAGCTCGCGCTGGCCGCGGCCCACCGGCACCATCGAGTCGATGGCCTTGAGACCGGTCTGCACCGGCTGCGACACGCTCTTGCGGTAGATGACGCCCGGAGCCACGCGCTCGATGGGCGCCGTGGCCTTGGCATTGAGCGGGCCCTTGCCGTCGATGGGGTTGCCGAGCGCGTCGACGACGCGACCAAGCAGTTCCGGACCGACCGGAACCTCGAGGATGCGGCCCGTGGCCTTGCAGGACGTGCCTTCGGAGATGCCCTTGTACTCGCCGAGCACCACGGCGCCGACCGAGTCCTGCTCGAGATTCAGCGCGAGGCCGAACAGGCTGCCGGGGAACTCGATCATTTCGCCGTAGCGGACGTCCGCCAGACCGTGGATGCGCACGATGCCGTCGGTAACGCTGACCACGGTGCCCGTGTTGCGGGCCTCGCTGCCGGCGTCGAAGTTGGCGATGCGGGCCTTGATCAGCTCGCTGATTTCGGATGCCTTGATGGACATGTTCGGTTCCTCGTGAATTCTTCTCTGCCGCCGGTCACCCGGTGGCGTCGTGTGCTGTCCGTTAGCCTGCCAGCGGCCTGCAACCCAGGGCCTCAGCCCGAGATCTGCGCCGCAAGCTGCTCCAGCCGGCCCTTCAGCGAGCCGTCGATGACCAGGTCCCCGGCGCGCACCACGGCACCCCCGACCAGGCCCGCGTCGACCGTCTCGTG
>JBJTPC010000213.1:0-3523 GCA_046074905.1 Gammaproteobacteria bacterium | reverse complement strand
TCGCCCACCTCGAGGTCCTCGAAAAAACGCGTCAGCCCACTCGGTGCACTCACTGTCATGGCATCCTTGAACGGTATGGGGAAGGACACGGTCAATCCGCGAAACATGAATCCTAAACGCATCGCCGCCCGGCTGGGGTTCTGGCTGTTGCGCATGGCGGTGGTGGCCACGGCCGGCCTCGGCCTGCTGACGCTGCTCGGGTTGTTCAGCCCGGAATTCTGGCTGGCGGACCGCGCAGCGGACTTGCGCGTGCAAGTGGCGCTGGCGCTGGCGCTGCTCGGCATCGGCCTGGCAGTCACCCGCCATCTCGCCATCGCGGCCGGGGCCTCCCTGCTCGCCCTGGTCAATCTCCTGCTGCTCTGGCCGCTGCTGGCGGCCGGCATGCCGCGGGTGGCGCCTGGTTGGTGGCCCGCCCAGTGGCTGCCGGCGCCCACGGTGGCCGCCGCCGAGCCGTTCGTGCCCCTGCCGCATCACTCGCTCGAGGTGTTCTCGCTCAACGTGTGGTACCGCAATCGCAACTACCGCGCGGTCCGTGATGCCGTGCGGGCCGCCGGGCCGGACGTCGCGGTGTTCCTAGAGGTCACGCCGCGCTGGGCCCGCGAGCTGGCGCTCTTGCGCGATGGCTGGCCGCACCAGCAATGGATTCGCGGCGAGGGTCACGACGGCGTGATGATTGTCAGCCGCATGCCGTGGAAGGCAGCCCACGCGGTGGTGCTGTCCGGCGAAGGTGGTGCCGAGGCCGTGCGCGTGACCCTGGACCTCGGCGGACAGGCGGTGGAAGTCGTCGGCGCCCACCTGCGCTGGCCGGTTACCCCCGGCAGCGCGCGCGAACGGGGGGCTGCGCTGGCCGGACTGGCGAACCTCGCGCGCGCCTTGCCGCACCCGGTCGTGGTGGTAGGTGACCTGAACCTGACGCCACACGATGGCGCTTTCGCGCGGCTGCTGTCCGCCGGGGGACTGACGAATGCCGCGGCCGCCAGCGGCTTGTTGACCACCTGGCCTGCGGCCACCGGCGCAATGGCGCGGCGCCTGCCGGGGCTGCAGATCGACCATTGTCTGGTCAGCCACGGCATCGTCACCGAGTCGCTGACGCTGGGCCCGTGGGTCGGGTCCGATCACCGCCCGGTCATGGCACGCCTCTCGGTGCCGCTGGGCCTCAGCGCTCCGGCGGAGGGCCGCTCGACATACCGGCCGTAAGTGCCATGCGCATCGCCGTCTCGACCGGCATGTCGAGTGGTTCGCATTGGTTCTTCGGCAGGTAGACGGTGTAGCCGCCGATGCCGTAGCTCATGGGGAGGTAGACCGCCACGAGGTCGATGCCCCCGGCCTGTGCCTCGAGTTCCGGCAGGTCGTCGCGCGTGACGAAACCCAGCAGGCGCATGTCCCCCCAGCGAACCACCACGACGCTGCGCAGGTCGCGGTTGGCGGTACTCGCGCCGGTCGGCAGGAACTGCATGAGGTCCCGCACGGCGCCATAGACCGTCTTCACCCCGGGAATCCGGTTGATGATGCGATCCAGCCAAGCCTGCAACCGGCGGACGATGTAGGCGTTCACCAGCGCACCCATGCCGAGCAGAATCAGCAGGCCGACAAACAGGCCCATGCCGGGGCGATAGGTGCCGGGGTCGATGAACAGCAGCAGGAAGTCGTGCATCAACGACTCGGTGGTCGTCACCAGCCAATACACGGCATAGATGGTGAGGCCGAGTGGCAGGGTGGCCACGAGGCCCTTGGTCAGCAGGGCACCTAGGCGTTTCATGCGTTTCGCACTGGCAGGAGTGGGAAGCTAGTGTCGCACGCGCGGGGGCCGGGAGGTTAGGGCGCGGTCTTCCGGCAGCGTTCCGGCAGGGCGCTGGACAGAGTGGCGACTTCCTCGAGTCGGACCCTTGAGTCGTCCCACACGAGGTAGCGCGTCACCAGTTGCTCGCCTTCCCGCCGGGTGACCGTCAGCAGGCGGCTGTCGCGCCGGAACTGGACCGGCCGTTCCTCGTCCGCCGGGCAGCGGGAATCGCCGGGAGCGTCCGCGAGGACGGTTGGCCAGCGTACCTGGCCACTGCGCAGGTCGAGCAAGGCGAGACCGCCGGGGACCCGCAGCAACGACAGACTGCCGGCAAAGTTCGGTCCCCGGGCCAAGGCCGCCGCAATCGCCGCCTGGTCCCGTGCCAACCGCGGGTCGGCCGGCTCGGCATCGACGCTGCTCGCCGCCATGCCGGGCGGCAGCAGGCCCGCCGGGTACTCGCTGAACCGCGGTGCCGCAAGCGCCGACTCCGCCGTGCTTTCGCCGGTACCGCGACCGAGGACGCGGTCGAGTCGCGCGGCGGTGGCGTCATCGAGATACCAGTCCGTGAGGTCGATTCCCTCCACCCGTCCGGCCTTCCACACCGTCACCTCGAGCAGACCGTGGTCCGAACAGGCGCCCGCCCGCAGGGAGCGTGGATTGCGCGAGCATGCGGCGAAACGCGTGTAGGCCCCGTACAGGTCGGGAGCGCCGGGTTCATCCGGGCGGGCGAAGACAATCCAGCGTCCGGCCGGAAGCGTCAGCGTGTAGCGCGTCTGCTGATGGCGGGTGGTGAAGACCAGCCGTTGCCCGGTGGCGGGCTGCCAGGCATGGATGCGCAGGGCGGGTACCACTTCGCCGATGAAGCCGATTTCGCCGGCGACGATGCCGGCGGAAACGGGGAGAGGCAGCGCGAGCAGCCCCAGGAGCACGAGTCTGGAAAGCAGGCGGGTGGCGTGCATGTCGGTCCGCAGTGGAGTCGCTGCGGACTCTGCGCGGTGCCTGCACGCACGTCAAGCCCCCGCCACGCGGAAGCGCTAGACTTTTCGCATGGACAATCTGCGGATCCTTCCGGCCACCCCCCCCGACGTCCCCGTGCTGTTGGACATGGTGCGCGAACTCGCCGAGTTCGAACGCCTGCTGCATGCGGTCGATGCCGACGAGCCCCTGTTCCATGAAGCCTTGTTCGGGAGCCATCCCGCGTGCGAGGCCGTCCTGGCGCGCGTGGGCGGGGACGTGGTGGGCTTCGCCCTCTACTTCCACAACTTCAGTACGTTTCGCGGTCGACGGGGCCTGTACCTCGAGGATCTCTACGTGCGCCCGTCGGCGCGCGGGCAGGGTGTCGGCAAGGCCTTGCTGCTGCACCTCGGCCGCCTCGCGGTGCAGCGTGGTTGCGCGCGCTTCGAATGGTCGGTGCTCGACTGGAACCAGCACGCCATCGACTTCTACCGTTCCATGGGCGCCGAGCCGATGGACGAATGGACGGTGTTCCGCGTCAGCGGCGAGGCGCTCGCACGGATGGGTCGGTCCACCGGCTGAGGATCCCTCGCTCCGGCGCGTGGTCGCTCAGAGGCCGACCAGCGCCTGCGCGAGATCGGCGGCCAGGTCCGATTCGTCTTCCAGCCCGACCGAGACGCGCAGCAGCGACGCCGGGGTTGCCGTTCCCGGTCCCGCCATCGACACACGATGTTCCACGAGACTTTCCACGCCGCCGAGACTGGTGGCGCGCGTGAACAGGCGCAGCCG
>JBJTPC010000212.1:0-3277 GCA_046074905.1 Gammaproteobacteria bacterium | reverse complement strand
TGGAACGCACGCCAGGGGCGATATCGGTTGCTCTCGATGCCGCACCGCGCCGGGGCAGCCGGTGAGCCGCGACTCGGGCTGGTCGACTTGCGTCGCGAACCGCAACACCAGGGGCTGGCGACGGCCAGCGTGCTGGCCATCCAGCGGCATCTGGCCGCAGGAAACCAGGTGCTGCTGTACCTCAACCGCCGCGGCTATGCCCCGACGTTGTTCTGCAGCAACTGCGGCTGGACGGCCCCCTGCCGGCGCTGCGACGCAAGGATGACCGTTCATCTCCGTCCCGCCGGCCTGACCTGCCATCACTGCGGCCTCGAGGACACCCTGCCATTTGCCTGCCCCGGCTGCCATCACGAATTGTCCCCGGTCGGGCAAGGAACCGAGCGGGTCGAGCAACTGCTGGCGGACCAGTTCCCCGGCGTCGAGGTCCTGCGCATCGACCGCGACACCATCCGGCGCCGCGGCGAACTCGACGCGGCGCTCGAACGCGTCCGCGAGGGGCATGCCCGCATCCTGGTCGGTACGCAGATGCTCGCGAAGGGCCACGATTTCCCGGAAGTGACCCTGGTCGTCGTCTTGAACGCGGACCAGGGCCTGTTCGGCACCGATTTCCGCGCGGCGGAGCGTCTTGCGCAAACCCTGACGCAAGTCGCGGGTCGCGCAGGGCGTGCGGACCGCCCCGGCGAGGTGCTGGTGCAGACGGCTTTTCCCGACCACCCGCTTCTCGCCCGCTGGCTGGAAGGCGGATATGACGCTTTCGCCACCGCGGCATTGGCGGAGCGCGAGCAGGCCGGGTGGCCGCCGTATTCCCGGCTGGCGGTGCTGCGCGCGGAAAGCGAGGACGAGGGAGCGGCCTTGGCATTCCTCCGTGCCGCGCGCGACCTCGCCGGTGCGCTGGGCGTCCGGGGTGTGCGACTGCTTGGACCGGCGCCCGCGGTCATGGAGCGCCGTGCGGGCCGGTTCCGGGCGCAGTTGCTGCTGGAGTGCCCGCAACGAGCCCCGCTGCACCAGCTGCTGGATCGCTGGCTACCGCAGGTGGAGGCCCTGCCGCGCCCACGTCGGGTGCGTTATGCCCTCGACGTGGACCCGGTGGAGGTGGCCTGAGCGCTCAGCGGCGCTTGCGCTTGCCCTGCAGGGCGCGCAATTCCTGGCGCGAGATGCTGCCGTTGCGGTCGGCGTCGAGGCGCTCGAAATGCTCGGCGAGCATCGGCAGGGACTTGGCCTCTTCGACCGAGATCTCGCCGTTGCGGTCCTGATCCGCAGCGCGCAGCCGCTCGGCCATCGCGCCTTCGATCTGGCCCCGCATCCGACCGCCCATCGCCGCGCGCATCTGGCCACGGACCTGGTCGGCCTCCTCCTGCGTGACCCGACCATCGCCGTTGGCATCCATGCGCTCGAATCCCCTGTCCTGCATCGTCGCGAACTCCGCGCGGGTGACCACACCGTCACCGTCGGCGTCCGCCATGCGGAAGAGCCCGCCGCCGGGAGGTGCGGGCGGGGGCGGTGGGGGCGGGGGCACCATCCCGGACGGCGGGGCGGGCGGGGGCGGGGTGGCGGCACCCGCGAGGGTGGCCACGGGCAGTGTCAGCACGCCGCCGAGCAGCGCGAGCTTGAGGGAATTCCGGATCATCGGTTTCTCCGTCGGGAAGGGGGCCGGAGCATGATTCCCCGGCCTGATGGCTGTACAACGCGCCCGATGGGTTCGCGTTGACGGGCTACAATAGCGCCCCTTTTCCCCTTTCCGGTCCGTTCCCTTGAAAACGCTTGTCGAGTCGCTCGTCGCCCAGGCCCTGGCAGCCCTTCCGCCCGGCACCCTCCCCGAAGGCACCGAGGGAGGGGCGCAACTCGCTGCCGGCGACATCGAGCGCACTCGCGATGCGCGCAACGGCGACTTCGCCTGCACCCTCGCGCTTCGCCTCGCCAAGGCGGCGAAACGCAACCCCCGTCAACTCGCCGAGGCACTCAAGACCGCCCTGCCGGCCCACGAGGACGTGCTGAAGGTGGAAATTGCCGGACCGGGCTTCATCAACTTCTTCCTCGCGCCCTCGGCATGGCAGGGTGTGGTGCGGCAGGTGCTGGCGCAGGGTGCGGCATTCGGACGCAGCGCGCAGGGCGCGGGCAGGAAGGCACTGGTGGAGTTTGTCTCGGCCAACCCCACCGGTCCGCTGCATGTCGGCCATGGGCGTCATGCAGCCTTCGGTGCGACTCTCGCCAATCTGCTCGAGGCTGCGGGATGGCAGGTCCATCGCGAGTACTACGTCAACGACGCCGGGCGGCAGATGGAGATCCTCGCCGCATCCACGTGGCTGCGCTATCTCCAGCAGCGCGGCGAGAGATTCACCTTCCCGAGCAACGGCTATCGCGGCGACTACCTGCTGCCCATTGCCGAGAAGCTCGACGCCCGTGCCGGCGACCGCCTGCACCGGACCGCCGGCGAGGTTTTTACCGGTTTGCCCGCCGATGAACCGGAGGGTGGCGACAAGGACCAGTACATCGATGCGGTGATCGTGCGGGCTCGCAGCCTGCTTGGCGAGGACGGATTCCGTCTCGCCCTCGAAGTGGCGCTGGAAGACATCCTGGATGACATCCGCCAGGATCTCGGCGAGTTCGGTGTCGTCTACGACCGCTGGTACAGTGAACGCAGCCTGACCACCAACGGCGCCATCGATCGTGCCCTGGAGCGCCTGCGGCAGCAGGGCCATGTGTACGAGAAGGACGGGGCGCAATGGTTCCGCGCCACGGCTTTCGGCGACGAGAAGGACCGCGTGGTGGTGCGCGAGAACGGCGTGAAGACCTACTTCGCCTCGGATATCGCCTACCACCTGGAGAAGCGGGAGCGCGGGTTCGACCTGCTGCTCGACATCCTCGGCGCCGACCACCATGGCTATGTCGCACGCGTCCGCGCCGGGCTCGAGGCGATGGGCGAACCCGGTGACAGCCTCGAAGTCCGCCTGGTGCAGTTCGTCACGCTGTTCCGCGGTACCGAGAAGGTGCAGATGTCGACGCGCAGCGGCGAATTCATCACCCTGCGGCAGTTGCGCGCCGAGGTCGGCAACGATGCCTGCCGCTTCTACTACGTGATGCGCAGCAACGACCAGCATCTCGATTTCGATCTCGAACTGGCCACCAAGCGCAGCAATGACAACCCCGTCTACTACATCCAGTATGCCCATGCGCGGGTAAGCAGCGTGCTGCGCCAACTGGCGGACCGTGGCCTGGTCCATGACCTGGACCAGGGACTCGCCGCGCTGGGGCGCCTGGTGGAGCCGCAGGAGCAGTC
>JBJTPC010000211.1:0-3350 GCA_046074905.1 Gammaproteobacteria bacterium | reverse complement strand
GCCGAACGACTCCTCGCGCAGTTGCCGGAGGCGTCGGCCCGGGTGATGCGGCTGTTCTATCTCGAGGAGCAGGGTGTCGAGGAAGTCGCCGCCATGCTCGGGATGCCGACGGGAACGGTCAAGGCCCATCTGCATCGCAGCCGCAAGCGGCTGGCACAACTGACCGGGGCAACGGCCGAAACGGCGGGAGAAGCGGCATGAAAACATGGGAAAGCCAGTTGCGCGCAGCCTTGGCACTGCCGGCGGCCGACGTGCACTTCGCGACCCGGGTACGCGCGAAAGTCGCCGCGGCACGGTGGCCACTCGGCGAACCGGAGTCGCGCCCGTTTCTGGACATGGCGCCGGTCTTGTCCTTCCTGAATCTGGTGGCCGGCGCAACCCTTCTCGGATTGCTCGGTCAGGTCGCCGGCCTGTCACTGCCCGCCGAGGTGTGGTGGTGGGCAGGAGTCATCGGCGGCGGCGCACTGTCGGTCTGGCATCTCCGTCGCACCCTGCATCCTGCCCTTCACCGGTAGGGAAAGGGCGGCGACCGGCCAGGGGGACCGGTCCCCGCCGGGCGCAGGGGCGCGAACCGAAACTATCGAGCGCTCATCGGCCCGTACCACTCAGGCTGATGCTGCGGGCCGTGGCACCGGTGGGTGCCACCACCAGCGTTGCCGGCTTGCTGCCCGCGCTGGTCGGCCGGAATTGCACGTTGATCACGCAGGTCCCGCGTGGCGCCAAGGATGCGGGGCAGTTGTTGGTCTGCAGGTACTGCGAGGGATTGCTGCCACCGAAAGAGATGCTGGATACGGTGAATGGCAACGCGACGCTGGTGCTGGAGTTGGTGATGGTCACCGAACGGGCCGCACTGGTCTGTCCGACGTTCGTCCGCGTGAAGCTCAGGCTGCTGGTGGAGGTGGTAAACGTGGGGGCAGCAGTGGCACCGTTCAGGGCCACGGCAGTCGACAGCAGGCCGGCACCAGGCGTGAACAGCAGGGAGGCCGACTTCGTGCCAGCACTCGTCGGGCTGAACCGCACGCTGATGGTGCAGAAACTGCCCTGTGGCACCACGGTCCCGCAGTTGTTCGTCTGCGTGTAACTGGTCGCACCACTGCCGGAGATTGCAATGCCGGTCACCGGGAGGTCGGCAGTACCGTTGCTGTTCACGGTAACCGTCATCGTCGAGCTGGCGCCGGTGGCAATCGAACCGAAGTTCAACGACAACGTGGACAGCGTGTAGGCGGGGGTACCCGGCGTCGCCCCACCACCACCGCCGCCACCGCCACCCGGCGGCGGATCGACCGGAGCGCCCGGCGTCATGGCAGCGAGGGCATCGTAGGCAGCCTTCGCCTGCACCAGACCGAATCCGAAAGCGGCATCACGACCGGCAGTCCCCAGATCGAGGGCGCTGGACGTCAGTGCCTGACGCACCTGCGCGGCCGAGCGGTCCGACAAGCGGCTCCAGATCAGCGCGGCAACGCCCGAGACATGCGGCGTGGCCATCGAGGTGCCGCTGTACAGATCGTAGCCGTCCCCGTTGCCGGTTTGGTTGACGAGCGTGGCCACTTGACCGAGATAGGCGCGCAGTGCCGAGCCATCGGTGCTGGTGATGCCGATGGCTGGTATCGGCCGGGTCACACCGCCGTAGTCGGGTGCCAACGTCGCCGTGGAGTTGTTGACGAAGATGATGCCGACGCCGCCGCCGTTGACGACATTCGTCGCTTTGGTGGCGAAGGTGATGGTGCCGTCGCGCGTACACAGCACCAGCTTGCCGGTCCAGGCGCCGGTACTGCCGCAGAGCCCGCCGTCGACCAGCCCGCCTTCCGCGGTGGCTGCAGCGGCGCCGATGGCCGCCAGACCCGGAATCGCGGTGCCACCCACCAGCACTTGCTGCGTGCGGGTCGGTACCGTGGACAGCACGTCGACGCCCGGGGCAGCGATTTCGACATCCGCGTTCTGCTGCGAGAAGCTGGCGACGCGGTTCGCATTGTCCACTGCGGCTACCGACATGACGTTGCTGTAGCCGGCCGGATAGCTGACCGAGGTGTCACCGGCATTGCCTGCCGCAGCCACCATCAGGTGACCGGCCGCCACGGCACGATCGAACGACGCCTGCTCGGTCGCCGTCGGCGTACCGCCGCCCAGGCTCATGCTGAACACCGCGCGCTTGCCTTGCGCGGCGGCAGCGGCAGTGCAATTGTCCACGGCCGCTGCCAGATCCGAGGCATACGACCAGCCGCAGCTTGCGCCGTCGAATACCTTCTGGATATGGATCGGCAGCGTGCCATCGCCGTTGACACCCACCACTCCCGTGCCGTTGTCCAGCGCCGCGATGGTCCCGGCGACGTGCGAGCCGTGGCCGCAGCTGTCCTCGTACCAGTTGCCCGAGCCGGCATTCTGCGTGCCCGTGACGTTGGTATCGGGAAGGTCGACATGCAGCCGCTGATAGCCCGAGTCGATGATGCAGACCATGACGTTGCCGGAAGCGGGCGTGGTCTTGAAGATCGCGTTGTCCGCCTGGACCTTGGTGATGCCCCAGGGCTTGGTCTGCGCGAGGGGATAGCGGCGGGCATCGGGCTCGATGCGCTCGATGCTGGCCTTGCGGCGCAGGCGAGCGGCGCCATCGTCACTGAGCAGGGCGACGACGCTGCCGTGGTTGTCCAGGTGCGAGAGCACGATGCCGCCGGCCGCCTCCACCTCGAGTTCGGCAATGCTTGCCGCTTCGGCCTCGGGCAACCGCAGACCGGTCACGGGCGCCTGAGAACGCAGCTTGATTATGTAACGTCCATCATTGAAGACACCGGCGCCCTGGGCGAACCCCACGGCCGGGATGGCGAGCAGCAGCGCAGCAAGCGCATGCCTGTTTTTTCCGTTCATTCTCTCTCTCCCCTGGTTGCGGTTTTCCGCGTCGTCCCGGCCGGTTCTTGGACCTGCCGTCATGTATGTGGGAGAGAGTTTGGAGCGGAACCTACCGTGCCAAGGGGTCGTTTTCACATAACGTTTCTCGGGTTTGCACTGACTTCGGGAGCGGGGATGCGGTTGCGCGCCGAGCCAATGAAAAAGGCCCGGCGCTCACGCGCCGGGCCTTGGCGGATCAACGGAAAACGGCGGGCTCTCAGGTGCCGGTGCCCGTCAACGCCGCAGTACGTGCGGTCACGCCGGCGGGCGCCACGCGCGCACTGGCACGCTTGCTGCCGGTACTGGTCGGCTTGAAGACCACCGATACCTGACAGGTGGCATTCGCCGCCAAAACTGCAGGACAGTTGTGCGACAGCTGGAACTGATTGGCGTTGGTGCCAGTGAAGGTGAATGCATTGCCGCCCGTGGTGGTGGCCATCGATACGGCCGCGCCGTTGGTAGCAGAATTG
>JBJTPC010000210.1:0-3471 GCA_046074905.1 Gammaproteobacteria bacterium | reverse complement strand
ACGATCCGGCCAAGGGCGAGGTACTGAAGGGCGTCAGTTTCACGGCCCATGCGGGGCAGACGGTGGCGATCGTCGGCCGTTCCGGCGGCGGCAAGTCGACCTTGGTCGGGATGCTGCCACGCTTCCACGATCCGGAACCGGGCGCCGTGTTGCTGGACGGACATGACGTGCGCGAGTATCGACGTGCGGACTTGCGGCACAACGTCAGCCTGGTCAGTCAGGATGTCATCCTGGTCAACGGCAGCATCCGCGAGAACATCATCTACAGCACCACGGAAGCCACCGAGGAGCAGGTGCTGGCTGCGGCGCGGGCCGCGCACGTGCTGGAGTTCGCCGCGGCCTTGCCGCAGGGCCTGGATTCCCAGGTGGGTGATCGAGGCGCCCTGCTTTCGGGCGGCCAGAAGCAGCGCATCGCGATCGCGCGTGCCCTGCTGAAGAACGCCCCGATCCTGATTCTCGATGAGGCAACCAGCGCGCTGGACACGGAGTCCGAGCGCATCATCCAGGACGCCCTGGAGCAGTTGAAGAAGGGGCGGACGACGCTGGTCATCGCGCATCGGCTCTCCACCATCGAACACGCGGACCTGATCGTGGTCCTCGACGAGGGTCGCTGCGTGGAGCAGGGTACGCACGCTGCGTTGCTGGCGCATGGCGGCGCCTATGCGGCGCTTCACCGGATGCGCTTCGACGCGTGAGCGGCATGCATCCGCCAAGCGCTCATGGCGCGGGTCGCAGGGCGTGGACGCCGCGCGGTCTCGACGCTTGGGTGCTGGCGGCCTGGTACGGCGGGTCAGAGCGCTCCCGGCTGCAACGGATTTTCGTGGCGGCGATGGCTCCGCTCGGTTGGCTGGTCGGTCGTGTCGCGGCTGCCCGCAGGCGAGGTGCCGGACACCACCTCCGGCATACTGACGCCGCCCAGCCTGCGGCGATGCCGACGGCCCCGGGATGTGTTCCCGGCTTGCCGCCCGTCATCGTCGTCGGCAACCTCACGGTGGGTGGCACCGGGAAGACACCGGTGGTGGCCTGGCTCGCGGTGGCCCTGCGCAACCGGGGACTGCGGGTCGGGTTGGTGTCGCGTGGCCACGGGGGACGCGCGGGAGAAGCGCGGCGCGTGCATCCCGGTGATTCACCGGCCTTGGTGGGCGACGAACCGGTCTGGTTGGCGGCGAACACCGGGTGTCCCACGGCCGTCGGTCGGGACCGGCTGGCCGCAGCCCGGTTGCTGGCGGCCGAGGTCGACGTGTTGGTGGCCGATGATGGTCTGCAGCATCACGCCTTGCCGCGTTGTCAGGAAGTCATCGTCGTGGATGCCACGCGGCCGGCGCCGCTGGGCAACGGACGCTGCCTGCCTGCCGGTCCGTTGCGGGAACCTGCGGATTTTGTCGGGCCCGGACAAGTCGTGTTGCTCAATCGCGGTACACCGCCGCCGGCGGCGCTTGCCGACGGCATGCTGCCCGTCTGGGCGCGGCGCAGCACGGTGCTGCAGTTCGGCTTGCGTCCGGTCCGGGCCGTCAATCTGCGGAGTGGCGAGCCTCGCGACCTGTCCACTTTCGGCAGCGCGATCGCCGTGGCCGGTATCGGCAACCCCGCACGGTTCTTCGATGGCCTGCGCTACGCCGGCATCCATCTCGCAGCCACGCGCGTGTTTCCGGACCACCATGCGTATTCGCCCACGGACTTCCCGGTGGCTGCCGGTGGCGGGTCCACGTCGCCTGCGGGTGCGACCGGGGATGCGGTGGCTGTCCCCGTGCTGATGACGGCCAAGGATGCCGTAAAGTGTGTCGAGTTCGCGGCCGACCATTGGTGGAGCGTGGAGGTGGACGTGGCTTTCGCGCCGGGGGACGAGGAGCGGTTGCTCGCTCGCGTCCTCGAGTCCCTGGGGCATGGCGAGTGCCGGGCCCGGTAGCCGCTGGCGTTGGAGAGGATGATGGATACCCGATTGCTTGACCTGCTTGCCTGTCCTGCCTGCAAGGGCCCCCTGCACTTCGTGCGCGAGGCAGCCGTCCTCGTCTGTCGGGCAGACCGCCTCGCTTTTCCGATCCGGGACGGCATTCCGGTGATGCTCGAGGAGGAGGCGGCCGTGCTTGCCAGCGACGACGCCTTGCTCAAGGCCTGAGTGGCCGCCCATGACCGCCCGGTACACCGCATGAGTCGCTCTCCTGAAATGCCGGTCCAGGATTTTCGGGTGGTCATCCCCGCGCGCTACGGCTCCACCCGACTCCCGGCCAAGCCCCTGCGACTGCTCGCGGGCCGGCCGATGGTGCAGCACGTCCATGCCCAGGCCTGCGCCTCCGGAGCGCGGGAAGTCATCGTGGCGACGGACCACGAAGCGGTTGCTGCAGCCTGTCGCGCCTTCGGCGCCACGGTGGTGATGACGGACCCGGCGCATGCTTCCGGTACGGATCGCCTGGCCGAGGTGGTGACGCGGTTCGGCTGGCCGGAGTCGGACGTGGTGGTGAATGTCCAGGGCGATGAACCCCTGCTGCCGCCCGCCAACGTGGCGCAGGCGGCCGGCCTGCTCGAGGCCGACGCCGGGGCCGCGATCGCCACCCTCGCAACGCCGATCCGCTCGCTGCACGAGTTCCTCGATCCCAATGTCGTCAAGGTGGTCAGGGGGAAGAATGGGAGAGCGCTGTACTTCAGTCGCGCGCCCATCCCCTGGCCTCGCGACAGTGCGCCGAACGGTCTCGCCAGCCAGTCGTCCTTCGGCACGGCATTGCGTCACGTGGGGCTGTATGCCTATCGAGTAGGTGCCCTGCGCCGGATGGCCGCGTGGCCGCCCTCGCCGCTGGAGCAGGTGGAACGACTCGAACAGTTGCGCGCCATGGAGAACGGCCTGGCCATCGCCGTGGCCGAGGCCGTGGTGATCCCCGGGCCCGGTGTGGATACCGAGGACGATGCCCGGGCCGTGGAACGGATTCTCGCCGCCGGAGCGCAGATTCGCTGAACGGACGTCGGTGATTTTTACACATGGCCCCGACAAAACCCTGAGCTTGCGGGCAAGTTACTGGAAAATATCGGGTTTTTCTGGGTGGCCCGGAACATGCTATGCCGGTAGTGCATGCCCGCTGCAGCGATGCGGTAGGCACCGGGACCGGGATGTCCTTGTCGCACGCGCGTGAGGCGAAGCGGCAGCTGTTCTCCGTGTTCCATTCGGCGAGGTTCGATTTTTGAGCAAGCGTCATGGTTCCATGACCCGTCTGGGTCGTGAGGTGCAGGCGGCAATACGGCTACGTGGGGAAATCACCCGAGCTCGCGTAGACCGGCGGGAGGTTCTGAAGCTGGCTGCAGCGGCCGGAGGGTCGTTGTTGCTCGGCGCCGGTCCCCGTCTGGCGGCCGCGAAGGAGCTCGAGTTCCTCAGTCCACCTGCGACGCCTTTTGTTCAACCGTTGTCGCTGGGGTGTGACGCGTCGCGTGAAGGTTGCGAGGTGACGGCGGAACAGTTTGCGGCCCATGGTGGCTACCGTCCGG
>JBJTPC010000209.1:0-12144 GCA_046074905.1 Gammaproteobacteria bacterium | reverse complement strand
GTCGAGCCAATCGAGCTCGATCGCCAGCCGCTCGGGCTCGAACGCCAGTGCGCCGAGGACGCCGAAGCCGCCGACGTTGGTGACCGCGGCGATCACATCGCGGCAGTGGCTGAACGCGAAGAGGGGGAACTCGATACCGAGCTGCTGGCAGATTCTTGATTTCACTTTTCGGTTTCCGCGTAGGAGAATTCTTGTCGAGATTCGTTGTTACTTTCCCTTCCACTGCGGCTTGCGGCGCTCGGCAAACGCCCGTGGGCCTTCGCGATAGTCTTCGCTATGATGGGTCTTCGCTTCACGCAGAAGAATTCCGTGATCGAGCTCCTTCCTGTGGGCGAACCGCAACTCGAAGGCACGGTGGAGTATTTCCTTCGTGGCTTCGATGGCCAGCGGTGCCTGCTCCGCGATGCAGCCGGCAATTTCCATGGCGCGCTCCATCAGACGGTCCGCCGCGACCACCTCGGTGACGATGCCGAGGTCATAGGCACGCTGTGCGCTCATGCGTTCCTTGGTGCCCATGAAGGCCATGCGGAATACCACACCGAGCGGAGCACGCTCCGCCAGACCCATCATTTCACGCAGGGGAACCCAACCGATGCTGACATGCGGTTCCATGAAGGTGGCGTGCTCGGCACAAATGGCGAAATCGCTCTGCCAGAGGAAATGGAACCCTCCTCCCGCACAGATACCATTGATTGCCAGCATCACCGGCTTGCGGAAGTTCTCCGGGATGTCGCCGAAGGGGCCAATCGACTCTCCGCGAGACATTGCCTTTGCATCGGCACCGGCGCAGAAGAATTTGTCACCCGCACCGGTCAGGATGACTACGCGGATTGCCGCATCGTCGTTCGCGTCGTTCCATGCGGAAGTCAATTCCTGACCCATCCTGGCAGTATGGGAATTGCCGGCCTCCGGCCGATTGAGGGTAACGACGGCAATCGCTCCATGCTTCTCGTAACGGATGGTCTCGTACATACGATATCTGCTCCCGGGGAAGGTCGTTCTACCTAAACGAACGTCTGTTCTGTATAGTACCACAGCTGGTGTCGAGACAGAATCCCGCACCAGGGCTCATCATCCGCGCCATCGAACAATCAGGCAAACCAGCATCCATGACAGCCATCTCGCTATCCCGTATCACGGATCTATGGGCGTCCCGCAAGCCGACCGCCCTCGCAATCAGCGACGGTAACGAGCAACTGACCTGGCAGACGCTCGATGAACGTGTGAGACAAGTGGCGGCCTGCTATGCCGCAAGAGGAGTCGAACAGGACGATCGTGTCTGTATCGCCTTGCCAAACGGCATCGAGTTCGTCGTGGCGACGCTGGCAACGTGGAAGTTAGGTGCGAGCCCCTATCCGATGTCCTCATCGCTGACTGGGCATGAGCGAATGCGCATCCTGGCGTTGGCTGAACCGAAACTGCTGGTGGGGGGATCTTCCGATGACAGACTGGAAAACTGGTTGCCGGCAGGCTTCCAGCCCCCGGTACTGCCGACCGGCGTAGAGTTCCCCGAAAAAACGGCTGCTTGCATCAAGGCAATGACATCCGGCGGCAGTACCGGTGACCCGAAGCTCATTGTCTCCCGTCGCCCCGCCGTTTGGGATCCTGATGGCGTGAATCCCGGATTCCATCGTGAGGGGTGCACCCTCATCCCGGGACCACTCTATCATCAGGGTCCGTTCACCTGGGGTTTCGCGGGACTTTTCACGGGAAGTCACCTGGTCATCACCAGCAAGTTCGATGCAGCCGAAACTCTGTCGCTTCTCGAGCGCCATCGGGTCACCATGACGTGTCTTGTACCGACGATGATGCAGCGCATTCTCGCCTTGCCTGCCGACCTCCGCGCAAACACGGACCTCTCCTCACTTCGCTCCTTGTGGCATCTGGGTGCGCCTTGTCCCGACTGGGTGAAGCAAGCCTACATCGATTGGCTGGGGGCTGAAGTAATCTGGGAACTCTATGGTGGCACCGAAAGTGTCGGAACGACAGTCATCCGTGGTGATGAATGGCTGCTGCACCGGGGTTCGGTTGGAAAGCCGGCCAGCAGTTGTGAGATCCGCATTCTCGACGATGACGGTCAAGACCTTCCGGTCGGTGCAACCGGGGAGATTTATCTTCGTCCCCGCTCCGGTCCCGGCAGTACCTATCGGTACATCGGTGCAGAGGCACGCCGCCTCGAGGGTGGATGGGAAACTCTCGGCGACATCGGCTATCTCGACGCAGATGGATATCTATACATCAAGGACCGCCGGTCCGACATGATCCTGAGCGGCGGAGCCAACATCTTTCCTGCTGAAATAGAGGCTGCCATCGATGCTTATCCCGGGGTTCGCTCGTCGGCGGTGATTGGCTTGCCCCATGTGGACCTTGGCAATGCAGTCCACGCCATCGTCGATTGTGCCGGCGAGCCAATCGATACGGAAAACCTCATGAACCACTTGCGGATGCGGCTATCCCGACCTAAGCTGCCGCGGTCGATCGAATTGGTTGATACCCTGCTCAGGGACGAGGCCGGAAAGATACGTCGTCGCAGCTTGCGAGACGCCCGGCTCCGAAAATCCTGAGTCGTCCGACTGTCCAATGGCTCAGGCAGGGCGCGACCGTAACTTGTCGTTCTCGATGACCTCTGCAAGTCGTCGCGCGAACCGACCCTTCGCTGCCGCCAGCATCAGGACACCGCCGAGTCCGAATACCCCGCACATGACCAGCATCGAGTAGCGGATTCCGTCGGCTCCCGGGAAGGCATCATCATTGAGCATCCCGATGATGGATGGCCCGACCGCGTTTCCCAGTGCTGTGAACATCATGTAGACCGCGGCAATCCGTGCACGAATTTCCGGCGGTGCAATCTGAATCATGGCCCCTTGCAGCAAGCCATAGGGCGAATTGATCAAGAACATTGCAGGCACATACAAGGCGAATATCCACGGCAGACTGGTGACCACCTGAATGAGACCGATGATGGGCAAAAGCAACAACGAACAATACATCGGGATCAACAGCGGTGCCTCCAGGGCGCCACGGTCATAGTGCCGCTGGCTGACCCAAGCAGATACAATGCATCCGGAGACACCCGCAATGACGAAAATAACGCCGAAGTAGACACTCGCCTGTTCCGCTGCAAGTCCATGCACCCGTTCGAAAAAAGATGGGGTCCAGAAAACGAAACTGTAACCCAGCAGCAACAGGGACGTTGCGCCAAGATGGTGCAGCAGCACCAACTGCCAGTTATGCCGGTAGAACTGCCACACTCCACGCCAACTTCCCGGCGGAATTCCAGTCAGCTGGGACTCTGACTTGCGACGCGTCGGCTCCTTGAAGGTGAAGAGCAGCGGAACCAGTATCAATGCAGGAAGACCAACGTAGAAAAAAAGCAACTGCCATGCAAAAATGTCGCCGAACACTGGCAAGGTCACCATGGGCTGATGACGCAGTGAAGTCACAACCCAGCCCCCAAAGACGAACGCGAATCCGGACCCCGCCACGGCACCGACATGGAACAGGTTCATCGCGAACGGCAATCGTGACCTGGGCAAGGCGTCCCCGAATATCGAGTACGTGGCGGGTACCAGGCTCGCCTCGCCGATGCCGACAAGAATCCGCGCAAGATACATCGCAAAAAAGCCCTGGACGATGCCAAAACTCATGGTGGCAAACGCCCACACCACGACACCCCATGCAATGACATGGCGGCGGCTGAATCGGTCGACGACCCAGGCGAGCGGAAGACTCGCTACAGCATAGAAAACCGCAAAGCCACCATAGAGCGCACCGATTTGCGTATCGCTGAAACCGAGATCGTGACGCAGCGGTTCGCTGACGAGCGCCAGGCTCTGCCGATCAACGTACGAAATGGCTGCACCGAGCGCAAGAACTGCGATCACCCACCACGCCTGCCGCGACAGGCTCTCGGCGGATTCCTCAGTACCCCCGGCACCGGGCATCATGCTATTCGACTACTCGGAACTTCGGGATGACGCGGTCCCCGATGGCAACGAACTCCACCGACACTGGTGAGCCCACCCTGGGCTCTGGTGACCCCTCGGCAAGTGCCGAATACATTCGGGGACCCTCTGCCAACTTCACCATGATCACCGTATAAGGCACCTCGTCCTCATAGGCGGCAATATACTTCTGATGCATCCGGATATGCGACCAGATCGTGCCGCGACCGCTGACTGCTTGCCAGATGAATTCCGTGGAAAGACAGCGTGGGCAGCACGGTCCTTCCGGGAACCAGTACTCCTTGCACTTGCTGCAAGCCTGCAAGCGCAGCTCTCCGACTGCACATCCGTCCCAGTACTGGCGGTTGAAGTCTGTGACCGGCGGCAGAATACGAGAAAATTTTTCGATATTCATGGCGGCAATCAATCCCCGACGAGAACATGGGAAGACACGATAGGCGATGCGCAGATGTACTGCACCACATTGCAGTCCTTGACCTGACGGCTGCCACATTCACCGCGGAGTTGGCGCACGGCTTCCACGTGATGTGCCCATCCCTGCATGTAGGATTCTCCCGTATGGCCGCCTGCAGTATTGATCGGCATTTGTCCCTCGGTGCTTATGTTTCCATCACGCACGAACTTCCAAGCCTTTCCGGGGGCGGCATGGCCGAAACCCTCCAGAGAGAAGAGCACAATGGGAGTGAAGTTGTCATATACCTGCAAGCAGTCCATGTCATTTGGTCCCATCCCGGAAGTTTCGTAAACTCTCTTTGCGACTTCACTGCACGAGCGATAGAAGTAATCTTCCGGCGCATAAAAGTTTCCAAGGTCGCCGCGCGACGCGCTGGCCGCAATACGCACCATGCGTTTGCGCAATGTCGCAGCACGCCGCTCGGTG
Source organism: Gammaproteobacteria bacterium (assembly GCA_046074905.1). Classification (GTDB taxonomy): domain Bacteria; phylum Pseudomonadota; class Gammaproteobacteria; order Steroidobacterales; family Steroidobacteraceae; genus CAIOHZ01. Next base: position 7,299 of record JBJTPC010000209.1, on the reverse strand, counting down.
GTTATGATGAGAGCCACTCCACCATCATTGATGATGCAGTAGTCGTACAGGCGCAAAGGCTCTGCCACATACCGTGCCGAAAGATACTCCTCCATCGGCAGTTCGGAAGCCATCACGGCGCCGGGATTCCTCGCGGCATTGCGACGGTTGTTGATTGCCACCGGGGCCAGGGCGTCGTCGGGAACGCCAAACTCATGGCAATAACGCCGATACATCATGGCCGCTTCGGCACCTACTGAGGTCATCCCGTACATGGTGTCGTAGGCCTGCGTCGGCGAGAGCGCCTCACCACCATAGGACATCTTGACGGACCGGCCATTGTTTCCATAGACCAGCGCGACAACCTCCGCCGCCCCGGCTTCAACCAACGCCGCCGCCTGCTGTACGGCGACTCCGCTCATGCGTCCCGCCCCTTGCAGGCCATAGACGATATTTGGTTGTGGAATGCCGGCGACGGTCGCAATCCGACCATAGTCGACCCAGGAGCAAATCAACCCGTCTATCTCGTCTTTCGAGATACCGGCATCCTCGATAGCCAAGCGCAGGGCCTCCGCGGCCAGCGCATTGGCGTCACGGTTGCCATCCTTGTGTGCGAAGAGAGCACCAAAGTTACTCTGTCCCACGCCGACGATGGCGGCGCGCCTGCCTATTTTTGCCAAAACGGTCTTCCCCCGGTACCAGAATGACTCAATCCAGACGTTCTTTATAACCGAACGTGTGTTCTGTAGTATTACGCGCAACCACAGCAGGGTCAAGTCCGCGGGTGGCACCTCCGTGGTGGTCCGGACCACTTCCGGTAGAATCGAGCGGCGAGTTTGCTCCGCGGACGCGATGGAGAACGCTACGATGTCAACCGCCCAATCGAGAGACCCGATCGCCAAGGCGCTGAGCGCGCTTACGTGGCTGGTGGAAAACTCGCAGGATGTCGGCGTACGTGAACTCGCCAACGCCCTGAAGGTCTCGCCCAGTAGCGCACATCGGATCCTGGGCGCCCTGATGGATGTCGGTTTCGTCCGCCAGGACGCCGCGTCGTCTCGCTATTCCCTGGGACTGGAGTTCCTCCGCCTTTGCCATATCACGACTTCCAAGCAACCGGTACGCCAGTTGGCGTACCCGCACATGAAAGCGCTGGCTGATCAGTGCGGGGAGACGGTAGTACTCGGTCTGTACGACCGGGACCATCTGAAGATGATGTTCGCCTCCGAGGCACTTCCGTCGACCCCCTTCGCCTTGCGCTACGTCATCCAGTTGGATACGTGGATACCTGTGTATGCCGGCGCGACAGGGCTGGGCATCATGGCATTCCTGCCGAACGCCCAGATCCAGGCAATCATCCGCTCCACCGGCCTGCGGGCACTGACGGACAAGACCATCACTGCGCCTGACGTACTCGTCAAGGAACTGCGCGCCACGCGCAACCGTGGCTACGCCATCTCTCGCGGCCAGCGCATGCCTGATGCAGGCGCGATAGCCGCGCCCGTGTTTTCCAGCCGCGGCGAGGTCCTCGGGGATATCGCCATTGCGCTGCCGAAGCAACGTTTGGATACGGGCCGCGAAAAATCGCTGGCATTGATGGTGATGAAGTGCGCTAATTCCCTGACGGCAGATCTCGGCGGCAATCACCCGGTACTCGATGACCTCGCAGACCTCAACGTGCCGGTACCTCGTTAGCCGGTGCCGCCGGCATGACGGCAGCGTGGTGCGATCATCCGGCGTCTCGCGAGCGCTCCCACCGGAAGTGTTGCACGAGGTCCATGGCGTGAATGCGCCATCCGGCGTTAGGGTCAAAACGCACCGTGTCATGGTAATCGCCCAGCACCACACGTAACCGCTCAGCAGTCCAATGGGATGCCTGAACGTGGCTGACCATCGCAGCCTCACCGGTCATGATGCGGCCATCGGCAGACAACTCCACCACGTCGAACCGGACCATCTGGGTGCCAATCAGATGTTGTGTGCCATGGTATTTCCCCACGGCATTTCCCACGATATCGGCCCACGCCTCGGGTCCGTCCGCATGCAGGACAACTACACCACCGATCAGGAAGCGGATGGCGGCGTCCGGAGCAAAGATGCTGCGCAGCTCGTTCCTGGCGCCTGACTTCGTGGAGTCTGCATTGCATCCCATGGCGTCCACGGCCCGCGCGTAGCGGCGTCGCAATCCTTCAATCGAAAGCCTCGCTTCCAGAAGGTGGTTGGTCGTGACGAAATCATTCACGCTCGGATCCCTCCGTATGACCCCTACGACCGTCGCATGAGTTCACTGAGCTCTCTTACCGAGCGCAGACTCTCCAGTCCATCGATGGCCATACGTAACGATCTTGCCTGGTGACAGCCAAGGATTGGCTCCACGAGATCCATGAACTTGGCCTCCAATCGCACCAGCTCGGTGGAAAGACGGGAGTCACTGCAGGGGCGCAAGCCATCGGTTCGGACACCCAGACGTCTACCGTCGCGCAGGGTTACCACCACCTCCGATGGACCATCCACGGCCACATTCGCAGGCTGGGCATGAACGGTTATCCGTCTCCGCAAACTCCCCAGCAGCGGATCCACCAGCTTCTCGCGAGTGAATCCGACAGGCCCCGTCGGCGCACCGGCCAATACCAACGCCATGGCGTATGGCACGCTGAACTGGGCTTCGGATTCCGTCGCTGGGTCATTGAAAGGGCACAGGGAAAGCAATCCCAAAGGTACGGTCAGGACTACTTCGCGAATCATTTCCGCACGCAAGCAATGCTCCGACATGAGCTGTGCGAGTGCTTCCATGGAAGCATGGAGGCCATGACAATTCGAATGAAACTTGAATACGGTCGACTCAATCCCGAATCCCTCACCCATCACGTCGAAGGGACGCTCGGCACTGAAGTCGATTGCATACGCGCGCGCATAGCCGGAAGGACCGGTTACCGCCTCATGAGGGCCGGTGAAACCCGAGGCAACGAGCTTCGCAGCGATGACACCATTTCGCGCCGGCAGCCCGGCATTGAGCGACTTCCCCATGGTGCCGAATACCGAACGCAAGCCCGCCGCCTGCGTCGCCGCCAGACCCATGGACTGCAACATTGCTTCCCTGTCCAAACCCAACAGGGAAACGCAGCTGGCCGTGGCCCCAAACACTCCCGTGAACCCTGTGAGATGCAGGCCGCGGCTCTTGCGGAGGTTCGCGGTCGCTAGCCCCATGACGCTCGCCACCTCGGTACCGCGAAGCACGGCAAGCTGCAAATCCCTGCCAGTGCTTCCCAATTCCTCTCCCATGGCCAGCGCCGCTGCAATCACCGGCGTCATCGTATGCCCAAGAGACCAGAGGTTGCTCGAGTCGTAGTCTTGGGAATGACCGCTGATGGCATTGACGAAAGCGGCACCAGCTGCCGGCACCTGCTCAGCGCAGCCCACCAGGGACGCCATGGGTCGGCCTCCGTCCTGCACTTCCACACAGCGCGCGATGCGCGACACCTCCTCGGTGGAACCCGCTACCGTAACCGCCGCCCAGTCGATCAGCGCATGCCTCAGACGTTGTCGGACAGAAAGTGGCGGTCTTTCCATGGCAGGGCGGAAAACCCGCGCGACCATTTCTGCCGTGAATTCCGAACGGGACGAGTTCAAATCGTCGGAGACCGCTGCCAGCGTCATTTTGCATCCTTGGTCTTGACCCCGGCTCGCTCGAAGTATTTCTTGCGGAAGGCCGAAAACTCGGGCGAGGACCGGATTTCAAGCTGGCGCTGACCCTCCCACTGCAGCGAGTCCTGCAACGGGAGCGTGCTTGCTGTCTCCAGCGACTGCTTGATGGCCGCAATTCCGAAATCTGGTAAGGAAAGCAGCCGCTCGATTAATTCCTCAACCGCTGTCGCCAGATGACCCGGATCGACTGCTGCGTGAATCACTTTTGCCTCGGCGAGTACTTTGCCTGTCATGGGCTCTCCCAACAGCGCAAATGTGCGGAGCATCGATGCCGGCATGCACCGCAACGCCATCTGCGTCGCTTCGGGAACAAGACCCATTTTCACGAATGGCCACTCGAATCGCGCGCCGGACTCCGCAACCACGAAATCCGATGCTAGTGCGAGGGAACAGCCAATCCCGATGGCATGGCCTTGGACCCGCGCGATGATTGGCTTTGGGTATTCTCGAAACTCCATCATCAAACGTGTCAATGCGTTCCACGCTGTATGGAAATCGCCGGGCATGGCGTTGGCATCGCCGCCGGCACAAAAGGATGCACCTGCACCCGCAAGCACCACGACACGAACAGAGGGGTTTTTGCGGTTTTCCCCTAAAACGTCGGCGACTCTGCCAAGCATGTCCGGCAGCAGAGCATTCCGTACTTCGGGACGATTGAGTTCGATGGTGAGTACGCCACGATCATCATGAAACGCCAGAACCCGCATGTTCATGCAAGGACTCCACTTTCCTGCAGAGTGACAATCGCTTCCTCGGAGCAACCGAGAACTCTGGCCAGTACCTCGCTGGTATCGGCGCCCAGTATCGGCGCCGGAGAATGCAACCGTGCCGGCGTATCGCTGAGGATCGCGCAGGGTCCATCATAGAGCGAGTGTCCCATTTCCGGATGATCAAGGTATACCCAGTGCCGCATACGCAGGCTTGGATCGCGGTCGACTACATCGGCCGCTGTCTGTACCACACCACAGGGAATCCCGGCTGCTTGGCAGCGTGACATCACCTCGTAGGGATCATGCTGGCGAGTCCATTCCTCCAGGCCTTGTTCGAGTTCCTCCTGATTTGCCAGTCGTCCGGCTACCGACCCCAGTATTGCGCTTGTCTGCCAGTCTTCTCGGCCTACTAAATGGCACAGCGCTTTCCACTGCCGATTGTCCATTACGGAAATGGCACACCAGCGATCATCGCCAAGGCAACGCAGTACGGCACGCGGTGCGTTGATTCCATCATGATTTCCCTGCCGCTCCATGACCTGCCCGGTGGCAAGGTAAGTGAGAAGCGCATACCCGACACCGTTGACCGAGGACTCGAACTGGGCCAACTCAACATGCTGCCCCTCTCCGGTCAGGCGACGATGCCGCAATGCCGCCAGCAAAGCGATTGCCGCGTGAAGCGGATTGAGGATGTGGTCCGGATAATGCGTTCCCGTTCCGACAGGCAGCCTGTCCGGCGTGCCGGAAAGATAGTGCAAGCCACAGGCAGCTGCGATGGCTGCCCCGAAGCCACCGAAGTCGCGTGCCGGCCCCTCGTTGCCGAACGCTGGCATGTCAAGATAGATGATGTCCGGCCTGACCTTTGCAGCCTCGGCGTAACCTAGACCCAACCGCTCCATGACGCCAGCGCGGTAATTGTTGGCCACGATGTCGCTTTTTTTCAGCAATGCACGCGCCAAGGCAAGCCCTTCGGCACGCTTTATGTCAAGGCAGATACTCTGCTTGCTACTGTTGCGGTTGGCGAAATATCCGCTCCGATCAACACCCGGATGCCTTGCGAAGGGAGGGCTGAGCCGCGTCGGGTCTGGGCGCTTGCTCGATTCGACCTTGATGACGTCAGCACCGAAATCCGCCAGTGGTTTAGTGGCGAAAGGACCGGCACCCACCCAGGTGAAGTCTGCAATGCGCACATTCGAAAGTGGCTTCTTCTCCATGCGTACACTACCGGTCTTTGACGGGACTGCAGTGATTTCCGATGAACGCAGCCACTCCTCGCGAATGGCGGCGGTATGCTCGCCAAGTCCGGGAGCTTGCGTGCGAACACCTGCGGGCGTCCGCGAGAATCGATAGGGTGGGCCTGGGTACCGAAAAGGAAGCGGGTGGCCGTCTCTGGATACCTCTTGGAAGAAGTCACGGGCACTCAGCTGGTCGTCTGCTGCGAGATCGGCCATCGTGGCGATAGCCGAAACCGAGAGACCACGCTGCTGGCCCTCGACGTAAAGTTGCTTCTTCGGCAGACCCGATGCGAACCGACCGAAAATCTCGGCGAAGCGCGCACGCGCCTCCGATGTTGCGCGGAACGCACCGTCGCGCCAGCAAGGCTCCCGAAAGGTGCTCGCCTCGGGATCTGCCGATAGCCAATCGGCGAGGGCGTCCCAGCTCGATCCGCCCTCTCCGCCAGACAGTCCGATGACGATGGATACCAGACCATCGGCACAGGGGAAGATTCCAAGCCCCGCGTCCTGCTGCCCGGCGCCCACTCGCCGCCGTATGCTACCAACCAGATCATAGGCTTGCGCCGCGGTTTCCAGTGCTTGGGCAACGCAATCCTGGATGGAAACATCCACGAACTGCCCACGCCCAGTCCGCTCCGCCACCTCGAGCGCTACCAGGGAGCCCACCACCGCGAACAGCGACCCGGCGAGGTAGGACTGATATCCGTGGACTGCCGTGGGTGCCGTATCGGGATATCCCCCCAGCGACAGCAGCCCACCCATGGCAAGCAGAACAAGGTCATCCGCGGCGAAGTTGCTGAGTGGGCCCGAACTGCCGAACGGCGTTACCGCAGTCACTACCAGCCGTGGATTGAGGTTCCGCAAACGAGCATGATGCAGGCCTCTTGCCTGCAAATCCGCAGGTTGTCCGGACAGCAATAGAAGGTCGGCTCTGGCGATCAGCGCATCGACTTCCTCCTGCTCTGCAGCGATCCTGCAATCGGCAACAAAGCTGCGCTTGTTCGTGTCCATCCAGTGATGGAGCAGGCCAGCATCTTTCGTCGCATAGCCGCTCATGAACGGCCCGATAGCGCGCACCGCGCTGCCTTCGGGCGGCTCGACCAGCACCACATCCGCGCCTAGGTCCGCCAAGAGTTTTCCGGCATAGGCGCCCATCGCGTCGGTCATCTCGACTACGCGAAGGCCATGCAACGGGCCTTTCGAGGACATCGATCAGCTTCCCGGCTGAGAGACGGAATCGACGCCTTGGCCCACCGATCGGCCACCCGCAACAAAGGAAGAAATACCCTGCACGCCAGCTGCCGTTTGCCGCGCGATGACTGAGTTGATTGTCAAACCGTATTCGATGCCACGTGACCAATCAAGCGTCGGTATGTCACGCAGGGCTTTCTTCGAATAGTCCAGCGCGACGGCATCGAATCTTGAAATACGCTCCGCTATTTCGACTGCTCTGACGAGAAGCTGCTCGGGCGCAACGACCTCATTGACGATATTCCACTGCAGCGCCGAGGCGGCATCGGCGCGCCCGCCGGTCAGTACCATCCAAGCAGCGTGCTTGGGCGGGATGCGATGAACCGTTGCTGGGCCTGCCAACGCGGGAAACACGCCAAACCCGATTTCGGGCATACCGAACTGCGCCGTCGTCGAGGCGATCGCCAGTTCACTGTTATGGG
>JBJTPC010000208.1:0-2346 GCA_046074905.1 Gammaproteobacteria bacterium | reverse complement strand
GACATGTTCGAGACCATGTACGCCGCCCCCGGTGTCGGTCTGGCCGCCACGCAGGTGGACAGCCATATCCGCCTCATCGTCGCCGATTGCAGCGAGGACCAGGACCATCCCCTGGTCTTCATCAACCCGGAATTGCTGTCCAGGGAAGGCCTCTCGCCGCTCGAGGAGGGCTGCCTGTCGATTCCGCGTTTCTACGAGAATACCGGCAGGGCCGAGAAGGTGCGGGTGCGCGCGCTGGACCGCCATGGCAAGCCCTTCGAACTCGACGCCGACGGCCTGCTGTCGGTCTGCATCCAGCACGAGATGGATCATCTCGACGGCAAGCTGTTCGTCGATTACCTCTCGGAACTGAAGCGCGGGCGTATCCGCAGCAAGCTCGAGAAGTCGCGCCGTACCCGCGCGCTGTAATCCCCATGCGTATCGTTTTTGCCGGCACGCCGGTGTTCGCGGTGCCGGCCCTGGAGGCACTCGTCGCGGCCGGCCACGAGGTGGCAGCCGTCTACACCCAGCCCGACCGTCCTGCCGGGCGTGGGCGGCAACTGCAGCCCTCACCGGTCAAGGTGGCGGCCCTGACCCACGGACTGCCGGTGCGCCAACCTGCCACGCTGCGGGATGCCGCAGCCGCCGCCGAACTCGCGGTCCTGGCGCCCGACGTCATGGTGGTCGTGGCCTATGGACTGTTGCTGCCGCCGGCGATGCTGGCGGTGCCGCGCTGGGGCTGCCTCAACATCCACGCCTCCCGCCTGCCCCGTTGGCGGGGCGCAGCGCCGATCCAGCGTGCGATCGAGGCCGGTGATGCCAGCACGGGCGTGGACATCATGCGGATGGAGGCGGGTCTCGACACCGGCCCGGTGCTGCTGGAGTCCGTGACCGACATCGGTGGACGGGAGACGGCCGGACAGTTGCAGGAACGCTTGTCGCGGCTCGGTGCCGGGTTGATCGTCGAGGCTCTGGTCCGCCTGTCGAGGGGACAGGCCGTGTTCACGCCCCAGGCGGCTGCGGGGGTCACCTACGCCCGCAAGCTCGAGAAGGCCGAGGCACGGCTCGACTGGATGCGGACGGCGCTTGAACTCGACCGTCAGGTGCGCGCGTTTGACCCCTGGCCGGTGGCCGAGACCGTGTGGCAGGGCAGCCAGTTGCGCATCCATGCCGCGGAGCCTGTGGTGGTGGCGACGGATTCCCCGGCCTGGCCGATGGCAGGGGGCGGTGAGGTCGAGCCTGGCACCGTGTTGGCGGCGGGTGCCGCAGGGATCGAGGTGGCCTGTGGGGGGCGCAGTCGCCTGCGCTTGTTGCGGGTGCAGGAGGCAGGCCGCAAACCCGTCACCGCCCGCGAGTTTCTCCAGTCACGCCAGGCCCCGGTGCCGGGGAGCCGCTTCGCATGAGTCCCCCGGATCGCAGTACCCTCCTGCGCGCGGCCGCCGCCCGCGCCGTCCTCGAGGTCACCGACAAGGGCCATACGCTGGAGGCGGCCGTGGCGCATGCCGCCCGTGAGCTCCTGCCCGGTGACCGCCCGGCCCTGCAGGCCATCGCGTTTGGCACCATCCGCTCTCTCCTGCGCTTGCAGCCGGCGATCGCCTCGCTGGCCAACCGCGATTGGTCCAAGACCGCGCCGCCGGTCCGTGCCCTGCTGCTGAACGGGGTGTTCGAGCTGGAGGATGCCGCGACGCCGCCCCACGCCGTGGTCACCAGCACCGTCGAGGCGGTGCGGGTCCTCGGCCAGCCCAAGGCAGCCGGGTACGTGAACGCCCTCCTGCGGCGGTGGCAGCGCGAGCGGGCCACGGCGCTGTTCGCGGCGGACCGTTCCCCGGGTGGCCAGCATGCCCACCCGAACTGGCTGGTGCAGCGCATCGAGCGGGACTGGCCCGGTCGCACGGCGGAGATTCTGGCGGCCAACAATGCCCGGGCCCCCTTGTGGCTCCGGTTGAACCTGGCACGCACCACCCGCGAGGAGTTCCTCGCCCGACTGGCCGCCGCCGGCATTGCCGCCAATGCCGCGTCCTGGGTGCCCAGTGCCGTGCGTCTGGAACAGCCGGTGCCGGTGGAGGCAATCCCGGGGTTTGCCGAGGGCCTGTGCAGCGTCCAGGATGCGGCGGCTCAGGTGGCGGCCTGGCTGCTGACGCCCGCCGGGATCCGGCCGGAGGGGACGCCCGCCCCCTTGCGGATCCTCGACGCCTGTGCGGCTCCGGGCGGCAAGACCGGGCATCTTCTCGAGGCTTTTCCTTCGGCCACCGTGGTTGCCCTGGATGCCGAGGCGGAACGGGTCGAGCGCATCCACCAGAACCTCGCCCGGCTGGGGCTCGCCGATCGTGCCTCGGTGCAGGTCGCCGATGCCGCCGAGACCCGCCG
>JBJTPC010000207.1:0-4964 GCA_046074905.1 Gammaproteobacteria bacterium | reverse complement strand
CGGCCGCCGCGAGGAGCACCCATTGCCCACCGCTGAATCCCGGACGCCCGCCCTGTGAGCGAAGCAATTGCTGACCGCGCTGCCACACCCGACGCTGGGGCTGCATCTCGGCCGCCCACCGGCCGGAAAACAAGGTGATTTCCTCGAAGCGGGGCGGCACCGGCATGGCCAGCGACGCGGCCCGCAACACGGTCAGCGGTTCCGGGGCGAGGTTGGTCAGTCGCGAGTGGCTCTGCAAGACGCCGGACTCGGCGAGCGACCAGCACCATTCGAAGCGGAGTCCGGCGGACGCATCGTCGAAGGTCAGGATGCAGCCAGGCCCGTCCGTAGCGACCGCCGTCAATTGCAGTCGCGCAGGGAACTCCCGGCCCTCTCGCAGGCACCAGACGGCCGGCGTCGCTTCGCCTCCGGTGCTCGTCCCGGGTACCAGACACTCCACCGGTGGCTGGTCGGGTTGATTCTCGTGCCGACCACGCGCACCAGCCACTGCCAGGGCACCGAGATCCTCGTCCGGTGGCAACGGGGCGCCCAGATGGAGCAGGCGCGCCGTACCCTCGCGAAGGTCGAGGACCACGCAGGTACCAGCCCGCTCCAGGCGGAGGAATGGCGGCAGAACGGAAGCCTCGGACACGGGTCCCCCCTTGCGCCGTATGATAACCGGGAGACCGCCACCCGACAGGCGGCCCGGAGGGGGACCCATGGTGTCGACGACCCTGCTGGCGGCAGATCCCTGGCAACTTGGCGTGTTCACGCTGCTTTGTTCGGGACTCGCGCTTGCCACCTGGCTGAAGGTCCGCAGTGCCCGCGCTCCGCATGGCCGCTCGGGCAAGGATGTCTATCTCGCTGGTGGCGGCCTCAGCTGGCTCTACGTGGCAGGTGCCATCACCCTCACGAATCTTTCCACCGAGCAACTCGTCGGCATGAATGGCAACCAGATGCTGCTGCTGGCCTGGTGGGAGATTGCCGGCTTCTTCGGCCTGCTGTTCCTGGCGTTCGTGTTCGTCCCGGTGTACTACCGGTACCAGTGCACCACCGTGACCGAACTGCTGGAGAGACGCTATGGCGGCGGCAGTATCCGACGGTTCATTTCCGGGCTGTTCCTCTTCGGGAACGTGGTGATCTACCTGCCGGCTTCCGTCTATGCGGGTGCCCTCTTCCTGAAACCCCTGTTCGGGCTCGACGTCCCGCTGGTCGCTTACGCCGCCGCTCTCGCGGTAGCCAGTGCGCTCTACACGATCACCGGTGGACTCCGCGCGGTCGCCGTCGCCGATACCTTCAGTGGCATCGGCTTCCTCGGCATGTCCTTGCTGGTGGTGTTCCTGTCACTGGTGGCAGTGGACTTCGACCTCGTCTCAGGGGTGCCCCCCGAAAGGCTGTCGATGTTTGGCGGTCCGGAGTCCCCCATCCCCTGGCCGACGCTATTGACAGGAATGATCTTCATCCAGATCTTCTACTGGTCCACAAACCAGAACATCACGCAGAAGGCGATGGCCGCGCCGAGCATTGCCGAGGCCCGCAAAGGGGTGCTGGCGGCTGCGGCAATCCGCATCCTGGTGGTTCCGGTCATCGTGGTCGTGCCGGGCGTCGCGGCGTACCGGCTGTTCGGCGATCTGGGTGATGCCACCTACGGCACCATGGTGGCTCACGTGCTCCCACCCTGGTTGTCCGGTGCTTTCGCCGCCATGATGGCCTCGGCGATCGTCAGCCACACCAGCTCCGTGCTCAACCGTACGGTGGCGCTGTGGTCGATGGACTTCCACGAGCGGCTGCTCGGCAAGGTCACCAATCACTGGCGACTCGCCACCCTGGGCACGGTCATCATCACCGCGACCACCATCGCGCTGGTGCCACTGTTTGCGGGCGCGGACTCCATCATCAACCTGCTGCAGCAGCTGAACGGGCTGTTCTCGATGCCGATCCTGTCCGCCTTCATCGTCGGTCTGCTCTTCCGCGGCGTCGCACCACGAGCAGCCATCGCCGGCGTGCTCTGGGGCTTCCTGCTCTACGCCGGCTACACCTTCTGGTGGCAGCCTGCCGGGCTGATCACCCTGCACTACATCTACTTCATGGTGATCGTGTTGTTGACCTCGATCGCCGCGGCACTGGCGTTCAATCGCTGGGTTCTCGGGGGGCGGGCTGCCTACGGCGGTTTCCGGGCCTTGAACGCACCGGGTTGACGGACGCAGATTCCCCGGCAAGCGGCGCCGGGTATACCGATGGCGGGATCAGTCCGGATCGCTACCAACCAACTCCTGCAGTGTCCCGATCTGCCGACCCAACTCGAGGGACTCGGCCCCGAGCGCCTCGGCCGCCTGGGCGCTCTGCTCCGCCGTGTTGGCATTTCCCTGTGCAGCGCGGTCGATTTCGCCAAGCGCGATGGAGATCTGTTCGAGGCCCTGCGCTTGCTCGCGGGCACCGGTCGAAATCTGCTGCAACAGTACGTCGGTCTCGCCCACTTCACGCGCAATCTGCACCAGGGAATGGCCGAATACCGAGGCACAGGCCGCACCCTGCCGACTGCTGGTGATGGCAGCCTCGATCTTCGTCGCGGTCTCGCGGGCAGACGAGGCGCTGCGCTGCGCGAGCGAGCGGACCTCGTCGGCCACGACCGCGAAACCGGCACCGGCCTCTCCGGCCCGGGCCGCCTCCACCGCCGCATTGAGGGCCAAGATGTTGGTCTGGAAAGCGATCTCGTCGATATTGCGGACGATTTTCGCGACCTCTGCGCTAGACGCATTGATGCGCTGCATCGCCGCATCCATCTCCGCCATCGAGCGGGCTGCCTCCTCGGCCACCTGCCGTGTCCCCGACACCAGCCGCTGGACATCCTGGGCATTCTTCGCCGTCATCCGCACCATGCTCGACACTTCCTCGAGCGCCGCACTGGTCTCCTCGACGGAGGCAGCCTGCTGGCTTGTACCACTGGACAAGGACTGGCCGGCACCGGCCAATTCCGTCGCCATCCGCTCGAGTTCACGACTGGTCCCGGCGAGTCCGCCGATGACCGAACCGATGGGGGCAATGACCTTGCGGTGGACCGCCAGACCGATGGCCAGGGACCCGATGAGCGCAGCCAGCACGGCACCGAGCAACAACCACAGGAGGATGGTGCTGCGGTCGATGCGGTCCTGCAGTTCTCGTTGCGTCCGTGCATCGAGTTCCGCGAAGAACGCATCAATGGGCTGCATGATCCGTGCCTTGTAGGCGTGGTATTCCGGCCCGTGCATCAGCCGGATGGCCAGCGCCTGGTCGGGTGGCCCGATCCTGGTGTAACCACCCCGTCCATCCTCGAAGCGACCCTTGATCGCGTTCATGGCCACCGTTTCCAGGCCGACGAGGCCATCGGAGTTCGCCTGCGCCTCGTTGAGCTTGGCAAACTCGGAGGCGGTGAAGCCCCGTTGCTTCATCAAGGTCTGCAGGGCCACTGCCGGGCCGTCCGGCCGCGGCTTGGCCTCGTCGACGGCCATGAAGTCCCAGTAGATGCGCCCGTAGGCTGCCGGCCGGGGAGCCTCCCCGTTGCGGATCGCCAATACCTGCCAATACTGCCGCTCGTACTTCGGATCTGCCGTCACCACGTAGGTGCGCGCCAGACGGGTCAAGTCGTCCGAACTCTGGCGAAGTTCCTCGGCCAACTCGTAGGAACGGTAGCGGTTTTCCTGGGCGGCGATGATCTGACGCTGATTCAGCAGCATCAGCGCCGTCAACACCGCGAAGCCGCACAAGAATAGTGCGACGGCCCAGATGACCCTGGCGGTATTCCGGCGCAGATTCCCCTGGATATGCATGATTGTCGGATCCTGCAGCCTCGAACCGTGGCGAAGATTTCCGAAGCTTGATGGAACGCCAGGGACCGAGTTTAGTCCCGGACAGCCCGGCGGGGTAAGGGGTAACGGCAGAATCGGCGCGGCGCCGCCGCGGCACGATCGCCCGATTATGTTAGCCTCCGGCGGGAACCCCAGCGGAGATTCGCCGTGACAATGCCTTCAAGACTGGAACGGTTCACCGTGGAGATTCCCGAGGCGCGTCTCAGCGACCTCCGGCAGCGTCTCGCCGCCGTCCGACTCCCCCACGACTACGCGAACGATGACTGGTCCTATGGCACGAACGCCCGCTTCCTGACCGAGTTGGTTGACTACTGGCGTCAGGGCTACGACTGGCGACACCACGAGCAGGCCATCAACCGTTTCGAACATTACCGCACGACCATCGACGGGTTGCCGATCCATTTCATCCGGGCACCCGGCAGGGGTCCCTCACCCATGCCCCTTATCCTCTCCCATGGCTGGCCCTGGACCTTCTGGGACCTGCATCGGGTCATCGGTCCACTGGCGGATCCGGCGGCGCATGGTGGCGATCCCCGCGACGCCTTCGAGGTCATCGTGCCGTCAATGCCGGGGTTCGGCTTTTCCACTCCCCTGGCGACGACGGGAATCAATTTCTGGACCACTGCCGATCTGTGGCATCGACTGATGACGGACGGGCTCGGGTTTCCGCGTTATGCGGCACAGGGGGGTGACTGGGGGGCGCTGACCACCACCCAACTGGGACACAAGTACGCGGAGTCGCTCTATGGCATGCACCTGTCCACGGTCGCGCCGCCAAGCCTGTTCAACCATGAGCGGCCCTGGGACGTCACCGGCGGCATGCTTGCTCCTCCCCACCTCGGTCCGGCAGAACGACGCGCCTTCCTCGCATGGCAGCAGCGTATTGCCTCCCATGTGGCGGTACAGATTCTCGATCCCCAGACCCTGGCCTACGCAATGCATGACTCGCCGGTCGGCCTGCTGGCCTGGTTGGTCGAGCGTCGTCGGTCCTGGGGTGATTGCCGGGATGGTCTCCTGCAGGCCTTCGACCGCGATTTCCTGCTGACCACGACGATGATCTACTGGCTGACGGACAGCTTCGTCACCTCGGCGCGGTTTTATGCGGAGGCCGCCCGGAATCTCTGGCAGCCGGCGCACGAG
>JBJTPC010000206.1:0-7858 GCA_046074905.1 Gammaproteobacteria bacterium | reverse complement strand
GCGGCCATCAAGCGCCTGACGCGCGCCGGCAAGTGGGCTCTCGCCGCCGCCTGTCCCCCTGTCCTGCCGGACCCGCCATGAGTGCCTGGTCGGGTCTCGGTCGCCTGCTGACCGACATCGCCGCGCGCTGCGCAGCGTTGGTGGTGGTGCCCAAGGCACTGCCCGTCGACGAGGCCGAACGCCTGCGCGGGCGAGGCCGCCGCGTGTTCTATGTCCTCGAGGAGGCGGCGCTTTCGGACCGCCTGGCGCTCGTGCTGGCCTGTCGGCAGTTGGGTTTGCCGTCGCCTACCCGTCGCATGGGCGTCGGCGGGCAGACTTTCCCTCACGCCATGCTGTTCCTGCAGCGGCATCGCGGCTGGCTGCGGCGTCGGCCCGACCGCCGCCTGCCGGCGCGTTGGCAGCTACTGGCCGAGGCGGCGCAGACTGTCGGCGACCGGGACCTCGACCTCATCCCCATTTCCGTGTTCTGGGGTCGTGCTCCGCGGGGTGAATCCTCCTGGTGGCGCACCCTGTTCGCGGAGGGTTGGTCGCTCGCCGGACGCTTCCGGCGATTGCTGGCGATGCTGGTGAATGGGCGGGCCACCGCAGTGCATTTCGGCGAGCCGCTGCCGTTGGAGCCGGAGGCCTCGGATGGTGGCGAGGCGGAGCGGCTCAGTCGCCGTCTCGCGCGGCGGGCCCGTGCACAGATGCGGCAGCAGCGTGCCGCGACACTGGGCCCGGACCTCTCCCATCAACGCACCGTGCTGCGCGAGGTGTTGCGCTCGCGCGCCGTGCGCGCTGCCGTTGCCGCCGAAGTCCGCTCGCGTCAACTGACACGGCGCCAGGCGCTGTTGCAGGCTCGCGGCATGGCCGAGGAGATCGCGGCCGACTATTCGCATCGTTTCGTGTCGATCATGTACCGACTGCTCAGCCGACTGTGGAACCGGCTGTATGACGGCGTCGACGTGTTCCATGCCGAACGCCTCAATCTCGCGGTCAGCGGCGCACAGGTGGTCTATGTCCCCTGCCATCGCAGCCACATGGACTACCTCCTGCTCAGCTACGTCATCTACCACCGCGGCCATGCCGTGCCGCATGTCGCCGCCGGCGTGAATCTCAACATCCCCGTCGTGGGACGTTACCTGCGCATGGGTGGTGCGTTCTTCCTGCGCCGCAGTTTCAAGGGCAGCGCGCTTTATCCGGCGGTGTTCACCCGCTACCTCGCCGTGATGATGGCGCGTGGTCATTCGATCGAGTACTTCATCGAGGGTGGGCGCAGCCGCACCGGCCGCCTGCTGACGCCCAAGACCGGCATGCTGTCGATGACGGTGCGCGCGTTCCTGCGCGATCCCCGTCGTCCGGTCGTCTTCGTGCCCGTGTATTTCGGCTACGAGCGCCTGATGGAGGGCGAGACCTACCTCGGGGAACTCTCGGGAAAACCGAAGCGCGGCGAGTCGATCGGCGACCTGCTGCGGGTCCTGCCGCGGCTGCGCGAGCGCTATGGTCGCGTGCAGGTGAGTTTCGGCGAGCCGGTGGATCTCGGCGCCCTGCTGCGCGTGCATGCACCGGAGTGGCAGGCAAGCCCGCTCCGCGAGGACTCACGGCCCCCATGGCTTGGCAGCGCCATCGATGACCTGGCCACCACCATCATGCGGCGCATCAATGCCGCCGCGACCGTCACGCCGACCAACCTGCTGGCCACCGTGCTGCTCGCCATGCCGCGCCAGGCACTGGCCGAGGCCGATCTCGTGCGGCAGGTGGAGCTCTACCAGCGGTTGTTGGCGGTGGCACCGTACGCACCGGACATCGGCTGCACCACCCTGGACGGCGCGGCCATCGTCGCGCAGGGTGAGGCGATGGGCATGCTCGAGCGCCGGCGCCATCCGCTGGGCGACATCCTGCGCATGCGCGAGCAGCAGGCCGTGCTGGCAACCTATGCACGCAACAACACCGTGCATCTGTTCGCGTTGCCCTCGTTGCTCGCCTGTGCGTTCCTGAACAATCCGGCGATGCCCGAGACGGACCTCCAGCGGCTTGCCTGGCGCATCTACCCCTATGCGGCGCAGGAGTTGTTCCTGCGCTTCCCGGAGGTCGAGGTCCCGGAGGTGGTAAGGGGGCTGCTGGAGGCTTTTGCCACCTTGGGTCTGCTCCGGCGCGAGGAACATGATGGCGTGGTCATCTGGCGTCGTGCGGCCACCGGAACGGCCGAGGCAGTGCAGCTCTCCGTGCTGGCACATACCACCATCAGCACCATCGAGCGCTTCTACCTGGCGCTGGCGTTGTTGGTGAAGGCGGGCTCCGGTCGGTTGACGCAGGACGCACTGGAATTGCAGTGTGTCCATCAGGCCAGCCGCATGAGTGTCCTCTACGGTCTGGACTCCCCCGACTTCTTCGACCGGGCGATGTTCCGCTCCTTCCTCGAGTTGTTGCGGCGTCGCGCGATTCTCCGCACCGACGACACCGGCCGGCTGGTCTACGATGACGCTGTCGTGGGGCCGGTGATCGAGGACGCGCAGCGGGTGCTCTCCGAACAGATCCGGCACAGTGTGCTGCAGGTGACGCATGGCTGAAGCGAGCGGGGCCAGGAGGGCCCCGGTGGTGGCGGGACACGCTGCACTGTGGGGGCTGATGCTGATGGCCCTCGGCTGGCCGATGGCGGGTTGGACCCAGACGGGGCGATTCCTGGTCGAGTACGGGACCGTGGAAACGGCCGACTACCAGGAGTACGAATCGGTCCTGCGTGATGGCCGCGTGCTCGAAAATGTCGCTGCCTCCCTGAACCGCTCCCTGCGTCTGCCACGGGATATCACGCTCCGCGTCGAGGAATGCGGCGAGAGCACGGCGGACTGGGATGGCCAGCAACGCCGGGCCAGGCTGTGCTACGAGTTGCTGCAGGCGGTGCTGGAGCTGTCGGTGGCGGCAGCGGGCGACGACGAGTCGCGTGCGGATCGCTGGTTCTCCGGCATGACCACTTTCATCGTGTTCCACCAACTGGGGCATGCCCTGGCGGCCGTGCTCGACTTCGGACCGGCGCTGCCACCGGAGACGGCGGCGGACCAGTTCGCCCTGGTGGCTCTCGGCGGTGCCGTCGGCCAACCGCAGCAAGTGCTTGGAGCGCTGGAGTTCCTCGCCTTCGCCGTCGGCGACGAGAGCGCTGCCGGCCTCGGCTTCATCGAGACGCACGGTTATGACCGCGCTCGCGTCGACCGCCTCGCCTGCGGCTTCGCCGGCGCCTTGCCGGCGGCCATGCCCTTGCTGGAAGAACTCGGGTTGTTGCCGCCGGAAGGATCCAGCCGCTGCGGGGAGGAGTTCGCCGCCATCGATCGCCAGTGGGATGAGCGGCTCGCGCCGTGGTTGCGCGGCCCCGCGGGCGGTCGGGTGCCGGTGGTACGCTAGTCCGCATGAGCCAGCTTATCCCGCCCGGCGATGCGGTCCAGATCGCCACCCAGCCCGATCCCTATGCGCCCTTCCTGATTTCGCAGGCCATCCGTGCCGGCAATCTCCTGTTCGTATCCGGTCAGGCGGCGCTGACGCTCGACGGAGCATTGGTGGGAGTCGGGGATTTCGATCTCCAGGCCGACCAGGCTTTCGACAACCTGCGCCGCGTGCTCGAGGCCGGCGGGTCCAGTCTCGGGCAGGTGGTCAAGGTGACCATCTATCTGACCGACATGGCCCACTTCCCCAAGGTGGTCGGCCTGCGCGCCAAGTACTTCCGCAAGCCGTATCCGGCCGACACGATCGTCGAGGTGCGCGCGCTGGCGCTGCCCGAGCTGATGATCGAGATCGAGGCCGTCGGCCTCGTGGGCGGCACAATCCACGCCGCGTGAGCCGGCGGCGCTAGTCCTCCACGCCGGGCTTGCTGCGCAGCTGTTTCACGCGCTGGCGTTGCAGCTTGCCCTCGACGCGCCGGCGCTGCGAGGCACGCGTGGGACGCGTCGCCTTGCGCGGTTTCGGTGCCTGGCTTGCGGCGGTGATCAGTGCCGCAAGACGTTCGAAGGCATCACGGCGGTTGCCTTCCTGCGTGCGCAGGCGATGGGCCGTCAGTACCAGCCATCCATCCTGGGCCAGCCTTCGGCCCGCCAGAACCGCGAGGCGGCGACGTCCGGATTCGTCCAGCAAAGAGGTGGTGGCTGCGGCGAACCGCAACTGCAGGGCGCTGGCCACCTTGTTCACGTTTTGACCGCCCGGACCCGGCGAACGGATGAAGTGCAACTGCAGTTCACTGTCCGGAATCCGCAGTCCCGGTGCGATCTCGATCCCGGGGCCCGCGGCCGGGGCGCTCATGATGATGGCGGCGATGCGCCGCGCGGCGCACCGAAACCGAGCGTGCGTCCCTCCGCATCGACCAGGCGGATTTCCTGCTGGGCCACGGGGATGCGCAAGCCGCGCTCCTTGAACAGGCGCCAGATGGCACGGTTCACTTCGCTGCGGACGTTGTTCACGCCGTCCTGCGGGTCGGTGATCCAGAAGCGCAGTTCCATCTCGAAGCCCCAGTCATGGAAACCCATCAAGCGGCTCACCGGGGCGGGATCACGCAGGATGCGCGGAATGCCATGGTGGGCCTCGAGCAGGGTGGCCAGCGCCAACTCCGGATCGCAGTCATAGGCGACACGTACCGGCAGCTTCAGGCGCACCCGCTTGTCGCTGTAGCTCCAGTTGATCACCTGGTTGGTGATGAGATTCTGGTTGGGCACCAGCGTTTCGACCCCGTCGCGGTCGCGCACCACCACGTACCGTCCGCGCAGTTCCTGGACCCAGCCGAAGCCCTCGGTCGCGGTGCCCAGCGTGCCGGTGAAGCTGATGACGTCCCCGGGCTTGATGGACTTGTCCATCAGCAGCACGAAGCCGCTGACGAAGTTGGCGGCGATGGCTTGCAGGCCGAAACCGAGTCCGAGGCCGATGGCACCCGAGAACACCGTGAGTGCCGTGAGGTCGAGTCCCGAGGCACTCAAGCCGAGCAGTCCGCCGAAGCCGATCAGTGTCGCGAAAGCGAACTTGCTGATGCCGATGCGGGTCGATTCGCCCAGCTCGCGCAAGCCCTGTACCCGACGCTCCACCTGTCGCGCGACCCAGACGCTGACGATGACGAAGGCGGAGATGGTGAACAGCGAGCGCAGCACCGACCACAGGGTGATGTGCCGGTCCGCGGACAGGCTGACCCCATCCAGCAGCCCGATGGCGGCCTCGAGCCAGCCGAGCATATGCAGGGCGACGAAGATCCACAGCAGGAACGCCAGGCGTCCCTCCCAGCGACTGACCCGCGAACGTTGACCGAGCGAGAGTGCCAGCAGGAACGTGCCTACCCGGATCGCCAGCAGGGCGGCGAGGAGAGCAGCCGCCGTTTCCAGGAAGAGCGGCACTTCACCGCCCGCGGCGAGCGCCCATCGGGCGGTGACGGCCAACAGCAGCGGGATGCCGTAAGGGAGCAGCACCGCCAGCAGCGCCACCACCCGCGTGGCCGTACGGTCGGCGCCTCCTGCCAATCCGCGCAGGATCGCGCGCGGCGCCAGGCGCGGTGCCAGCCAGGCAACCAGCAGGGCGATGCCGAAAGCGAGCGCCTCGGCCATCACCGTGGGCGAGGAAAGCAGGTGCATCACGTTCGGGATATTCACGCGTTGAGATCCGGGATGAGTTCGCTTTCGAGACGCGCAATCTGGTCCTTCAGCATCAGCTTGCGCTTCTTCAGGCGGCGCAACTGGATCTCGTCGACATACATGTCCATTTGCAGCCGCGTGATCACGTCATCGAGGTCGCGGTGCTCGATGCGCAACGAGCGCAACCGTTCCACGCGACGGAACAGTTCGGTGTTCACCTTGTCGGCGTCTTCGCTCATGCGGTGTCGTCGCTCATGGGCCGAGCGCTTCCTGCACGGCCGCCCAGCGTGTCCACACCGGTGACACGGCCTCCGGCAGCTTAGCCAATCGACCGGGTAGATTCCATTGCACTGCCGGATCATGGAAATCGGAGCCGAGGCTTCCGGCCAGTCCCGTCCGCAACGCCAGTCCGGTCGCGGCCTCGACTTGCGTCGACGCCTGGCCACCGACCACCACTTCGATGGCTGCGCCGCCTGCAGCGCGGAACTCGGTGCAAAGCCGGCGGCGCTGTCCGGAGGACAAGCGATAGCGCAGGGGATGAGCGATTACCGGGGCCCCGCCGGCAGCCGCGAGGATGGCGGTGATCTCCGCCAATGGCGGCCAGCCGGCCGGGACGTGTGCCTTGCCGCTGTTTCCCAGCCAGCGCGTGAATGCATCCTCGAGGGTCCGCGCAGCTCCCAGATCGACCAGGGCGCGGGCGAGATGGGTACGCGTGACGCGGGAAGTGGGGTCCTCCGCCGACCGGCAGGCCACCGCACCACGTGCCGCGGCGAGGGCGGCCGTCCCCGGTGCGCCGGCGCGCTCCAGACGTGCCGCGATGAGCACGGCGCGTGCCGCCCGACAGGCGGCAAGCCGCTGCAGCAGGGCGTGGAGTCCCGGATGGTTCGGATCGATTCCCAGTCCCACCACATGAATGGTACGGCCAAGCCACTCGGCAGACAGTTCGGTGCCGTCCACCGCGACCAGACCACGCGCCGTGGCGGCGGTCCGGGCCTCGTCCAGACCGGTCACGGTGTCATGGTCGGTCAGCGCGAACACCTTGACGCCGCGCTCGGCGAGCAAGCCGACCAGGTCGGTGGGTGACAGGCGCCCATCCGAGGCCGTGCTGTGCAGATGCAGATCGATGGGGGAGTGGAGCTTCAACGGACCAGCGTGGGACCGAGACCCACGAACTCCACGCGACGGCCACGCATGATCACGAAGCCCTGGCGACGGGTCTCGCCATCCTCCGAGTAGTCGAAGACATAGGTGCGTTGCAGGCCCATGCGTCCGTCCCGTCCCCGCTGGAGCTTCCACTGACGGAAAGCCACGGTGCCATCCAGCCACTGCACGCCGCGTTCCATGCAGGCTTCACGCGCGGCGACATTGGCCGCGTCCCGGGCGTGCATGGCGCTCTGCCAGAACACGGCGACCGCGAACAGCAGGACCAGCAGATAGAGGAAGGTCTCCATGCGCGGCCTTATACCACGCGGGCTATCATGCGGCCCCATGAACACATCGTCCGCACCGCTGCCCGAGGTCCTGCCGTGGCAGGAGATCGATACCGTCCTGCTCGACATGGACGGTACCTTGCTCGATCTGCGCTTCGACAACTGGTTCTGGCAGGAGCACATCCCCGCGGTCTGGGGTGCCGCGCGGGGACTGTCGGCCACGGCAGCAGCCGCGCGACTCGAGCCCACCTTCCGCGCCACCATGGGCACGCTCGCGTGGTACTGCATCGACCATTGGTCCACCACCCTCGGACTGGACGTCCATACCCTCAAGGAGGGTGTGCGCGAGGAGGTCCGCTGGCTGCCCGGTGCCGAGGAGTTCCTGCGGGTGTTGCGTGCCGCCGGCAAGCGCACGGTGCTGGTGACCAACGCCCATCCGGGGACGCTGGCAGTGAAGGAGCGCGCCCTCGGTTTCCTGCATCGGCTCGATGCCGCGCATTCCACCCACGCCTTCGGTGCGCCGAAGGAGGATGCGCGGTTCTGGCCTGCGTTGCACGCGGTGGAGCCGTTCGATCCCGCGCGGACCGTCTTCGTGGATGACAGCCTGCCGATGCTGCAGGCTGCCACGCAATTCGGGATCCGGCACGTACGCGCGGTCCGCTGTCCGGATTCCGGACGCGGCCCGAAGGATACGGGCCCGTGGCCGGCGGTGGATCGCGTCAGCGATCTCCTTGCCGGCCTGGTCCGCTCAGCCGCCGCCGAAGGCCAAGGCTAGCGCGGCGGTCAGCAGCGTCAGGCCGCCGGCTGCCCACCAGAACTTGGGCCCGAGACCCGTGCTCGGCGGGCCGCTGTGGC
>JBJTPC010000205.1:0-5507 GCA_046074905.1 Gammaproteobacteria bacterium | reverse complement strand
GGAGACCGCCTCGTCGCCCGCGATGAGACGCTCGCGCCAATATTCGGCCAGGTGCAGGGCTTTTGTCTCACGCGCGCTGCCTTGGTGCTGCTCGGTGATGGCGGTGCGGATGGCCTCGACGTCTTCAGGCTCGAGTTTGCGCATCAACTTGCCGATGTACTGTTTCTGCCGATAGAGCCCCCCGTGCGCGGTGATCCGCTGCGCCAGCGCCACGGCATCGCGCAGCGGTTCGGGGAGGCCAAGCGCATCCAGTTCCGCCGGCTTGAGCGCGATCAGCGACTCGCCGAGGTCCTGGAGCCGGTCCGCGTCGCGCTTGCGTTGGCTTTTGCTCGGGCCCCATTCCTCGCGGTCGGCGGCGCGTGCGGCGCGCTCCTCTTCGGAGAGTTGCGGCGGCTGGCGGCCGGTGGAATGTCGTTTGCCCATCCGCGGATGATACCAGCCGCCCTGCTAGACTCGGCGCATGACGCAAGCCGCAGCTGTTTCGGGCGTTTCGTTGCCCACCCATACCCGCGAACTCGAGGACACGGTAGCCCAGGCGCTGGAGGCGGCGCGCGCTGCCGGCGCCACGGCGGCCGAGGTGGCCCTCGGCGTGGACGCGGGCCTGTCCGTCTCGGTCCGTCTCGGCGAGGTGGAGTCGCTCGAGTACCAGCGCGACCGAGGGCTCGGGGTGACGGTCTATGTCGGGCAACGCAAGGGCTCTGCAAGCACCGGCGACCTCTCCCGCGAGGCCATCGTCGAGACGGTGCGCAAGGCCGTGTCGATCGCTTCCTTCACCGCCGAGGATGCCTGTGCCGGTCTGCCGGATGCGGCCGATCTCGCCCGCGAAATTCCCGACCTCGATCTTGCGCATCCCTGGCCGATCAGCGCCGAGGAAGCCGTGGAGCTCGCGCGCCGTTGCGAGGCGGCGGCCCTCGCAGTGGATGCGCGCCTGGTGAACTCGGAGGGTGGTGCGGTAGGCACCCATGCCGGTCTGCGCGTGTATGGCAATACGCACGGTTTCCTCGCCAGCTATCCCGGGACGCAGCACAGCGTTTCCTGCTCGGTGCTCGGTCAGCAGGGCGAGGACATGCAGCGGGACTACTGGTACACCGCCGCGCGTGACTGGCGCGCGCTGGAGTCTGCCGAGGTCGTGGGACGCATCGCCGGCGAGCGTACCGTCCGCCGCTTGGGCGCCCGACGCCTGACAACCTGTCGCGCCCCCGTGCTGTTCGTGCCCGAGCTGGCCCGTGGCCTCGTGGGGCATTTCCTCTCGGCCATCCGGGGCGGCGCGCAGTATCGGCAGAGCAGCTTCCTGCTCGGGGCCGCCGGCGAGCAGGTGTTTCCGGCGTTCGTGGCCATCCACGAGCGACCGCACCTGCCTCGCGCCCTTGGCAGCGCGCCGTTCGATGCCGAGGGCGTGGCCACCCGTGACCAGGACTGGGTGGTCGGGGGCGTGCTCCGCGGCTACATCCTTGACACCTACGGTGCCCGGCGGCTCGGTCTGCGCACCACCGGCAATGCCGGGGGTACCCACAACCTGCTGGTGGAGCCCGGCACCGACGATTTCGCCGGCCTCCTGCGTCGCATGGGGCGCGGTCTGGTCGTCACCGAATTGCTCGGCCAGGGGGTCAACGGCGTGACCGGCGACTACTCGCGCGGTGCTTCGGGGTTCTGGGTGGAAGGGGGCGAACTCGCCTATCCCGTCCACGAGGTCACCATTGCGGGCAACCTGCGCGAAATGTACCGGGGAGTGGTCGCGATCGGCGCGGACGTGGATCGGCGCGCCAGCCTGCAGACCGGCAGCTGGCTGCTCGGCGAGATGACTATCGCCGGGGAGTAACCCCGGCATCCCCGATTCGCGGACCCGCACCGTCACCCTCGAGCAATTCGCGCAAGGTGCGCTGGTCGAGGGCGCGTTCCACCGCTTGTTCGACCGCGTCCGCAAAGTGGTCGGCGGCAGGCAGCGTGTGGGCCTTGTACAGCAGTTTCTCGTCTTCGCGGCGTCCGAGCCGCACGGCGGTCAGCGCGTCCTGGAGGCGCAGCGTCCCGAGGTCACGGGCTGGCAGCAGGCGGTCGTCATCGGTCTCCGCCAGCAGGCCGTGCTCGACCAGTGCGTCGATCACTGCGGTAAGGACATTGCCCGGCACGTCGAAGCGTGCGGCCAGGTCCATGGCGCGCCAGCCGCGCCCGTCCGTGCCGCCACCCCCCCGCAGGAAGGATTCCGCAACCAGCCACAGGATGGAGAGGGCGAGACGCTCCTGCAGGCGCGCGTTCGGCCGCACTTCGAGGTGACCCCGGCGCAGGTAGGAGGGATGGCTGAGGTAGAACGCGACCTGGGCCCCGAGCAGCAGGATCAGCCAGTTGAGCCATAGCCAGACGAGTACCAGCAGCACCAGCGCGAAGCCGGCGTAGATCGCCATCAACTGTGCCGAATAGGCGGCCAGCCGGGCGAAAGCGAGTCCGCACGCGCTCCAGGCAGCGCCGGCCAGGAGGGCGCCGATCAGCGCATGCCAGCCGTTGACGCGCGTGTTGGGGAGCCAGCGGTAGATGACCGCAAGCAGGGCCGTGACGATCACCAGTGGCTCGCCAGCGAGCAGCCAGGCATGCAGGTCGCGCAAGCCCGGGGTAGATGCCCAGCGTTGCCAGGGCAGTGCACTGTCGAGGGCGGAAAACAGGCCCAGGAGCGTCACCAGCAGCAGCGGTGCGAGCACCAGCAAGCCGAGGTAGTCGCCGAGGCGGCGCGCCAGTCCGCGCGGGCGCTCGACCCGCCAGATCCAGTTCAGCGCTTCCTCGACCTTTTGCACGGTGCTCGCGACCGACCACACCAGCAGCACGAGACCCAGGCTCCCGAGAATGGCCCCCTGGGTACGCTCCACGAATCCCATGACCTGGTCGGTGAGCGCATGCGCCTGGTCGCCGAGGGGCCGGAAGAACTCGAACAGCAGCGGCTCGAGATTGCGGTGGAAGCCGAGGCCCTTCAGTACGGCAAACGAGAAAGCGATCAGCGGGATGATCGACAGCAGCGTGGAGAACACCAGCCCGGTGGCGCGCAGGTTCAGCTCGCCGCGGAGGAGGTCGCGCACCAGCGCATAGGGATGGCGCAGGAAGCGACGGAGCAGGTCCAGCGGACGATGCGAGTCCCGCGGCACGTCGAACAGCAGGGCATCGGGCGTGAAGCGGCGCATGTGCGTAGGGTGCGCCCCTCGGCAGGCACCCGCAAGCCGTCCGGCGATGGCACACTGTCGCCATGGCCTCGCTCTACCCCGAACGCATCGTCTGCCTCACCGAGGAGACCACCGAGACCCTGTACCTGCTCGGCGAGGAACACCGGATCGTCGGCATCTCCGGGTTCACCGTCCGCCCGCCACGGGCGCGCCGCGAGAAGCCGCGGGTCTCCGCCTTCCTGAGTGCCAAGACCGACCGCATTCTCGAGCTGCAGCCCGACCTGGTTCTCGGCTTTTCCGACCTGCAGGCCGACATCGCCGCGACCCTGGTACGCCAGGGCATCGAGGTGCACCTGTTCAACCATCGCAGCGTGGCGGGTATTTTCCGCATGATGGCCATGCTCGGCGCGATGATTGGCTGCAGCGCGAAAGCCGAGGCCCTGTGCGCCCGGTTGCATGCGGAGGTCGAGGCGGTACGCGCTGCGGGCCTCGCCTTGCCACGGCGGCCGCGCGTCTACTTCGAGGAATGGGACGAGCCGCAGATTTCCGCCATCGCCTGGGTGTCCGAATTGGTGGGCATCGCCGGTGGCGAGGATATCTTTCCGGAACTGGCCTGCCAGTCGCTCGGTCGCGACCGCATCATCGCCGATCCGCTTGAGGTACCGCGGCGCGCTCCCGATTTGATTCTCGGCAGTTGGTGCGGCAAGAAGTTCCGGCCGGAGCAGGTGGCATCAAGGCCTGGCTGGCAGGAAGTGCCGGCGGTACGCCATGGCAATCTGGCCGAGGTGAAGAGCCCGATCATCCTCCAGCCCGGACCGGCCGCCCTGACCGACGGTCTGCAAGCCTTGCACGAGCAGATCGCGCGCGTCGCCCGCGCCGGTTGACGCCCCGCGGCGTCGCTGTGACGTCCGAGAACCTCAGGCAGTCAGCAGGCGCAGCGCCTCGGCATACTTCTCCGCGGTACGCCGCAGGATGTCCGCAGGCAGGCCGGGGCCGGGCGCTCGCTTGTTCCAGTCGAGCGTCTCCAGGTAGTCGCGCACGAACTGCTTGTCGAACGACGGCGGACTGGTGCCGGGGGCGTAACTCTCGACCGGCCAGAAACGCGAGGAGTCGGGCGTGAGTGCCTCGTCGATCAGCACCAGCCGTCCTGCACCATCCAGGCCGAACTCGAACTTGGTGTCGGCGATGATGATGCCGCGCTGCAGCGCGTACTCGGCGGCATGGGCATACAGCGCCAGCGACTTGCTGCGCACCTGCTCGGCGAGATCCTGGCCCAGCAACTCCACCACGCGGCCAAAGCCGATGTTCTCGTCATGGTCACCAACGGCGGCCTTGGTGGCCGGCGTGAAGAGTGGCGTGGGCAAGCGATCCGCCAGACGCAGGCCCGGTGGCAGCGCCACGCCGCAGACCTCGCCATCGCGCTGGTAGTCCTTCCAGCCGGAGCCGATCAGGTAGCCGCGGACCACCGCCTCGATCGGCAGCGCGCGCAACTTGCGGACCACGATGGCACGACCATCCAGCGCCGCTCGCTGTCCGGCGTCCGGCACGACCGTCTCGAGCGGCAGTTCCGGGGCCAGATGATTGCCGATGATGTGCGTCGTCCGCGCGAACCAGAAATTCGCCACCGCCGTCAGCACCTTGCCCTTGCCGGGAATCGGATCCGGGAGGATCACGTCGAAGGCGGAGAGCCGGTCGGTGGTGACGATCAGGAGGTGTTCGGCGTCTGCCTCGTAGACATCCCGCACCTTGCCGCGATGGAGCAGTTTCAGGTGCGGGAGGTCGGATTCGAAGAGGGCGGGAAGGGCGGCGCACGAGGACATGGGGATACCGGGTGGAGCGGGTCTGGGGCTGTTAACCTAGTCCGGATGCGTTGGCTCGGCAAGTTGCTTGGCGCACTGATCGGCTTCCTGCTTGTCAGGCACCCGGTCGGTGTGTTCGTCGGTCTGGTGCTCGGCCATGCCCTGGACGAGCGCCGGGACCGTCCGCGCGCGCATGGTCCGCAGGAGCAGGCGCAGTGGCTCGACGCCGCCTTCGCGGTGATGGGCTGCGTGGCCAAGAGCGATGGGCGGATCAGCGAGGACGAGATCAGCGCGGCCCGGCAGGCGATGGACATGCTCCGGCTGGACGAGTCGCAGCGCCAGTCGGCCATCGCCGCCTATACGCGCGGCAAGGCCCCCGAGTTCGACCTCGACGGTGCGGTGCGGCATGTCGCCGAGCTCTGCCGGGGTCGGCCCGACCTGCGCGGCATGTTCCTGCAACTGCAACTGCTGGCCGCGCTCTCCGGCAACGACCTGCGTGGTCGACCGCGCGAGTTGCTGCAGAAAACCGCCGCCGGTCTCGGCGTGGGCGGATTGGAGTTCATGC
>JBJTPC010000204.1:0-2873 GCA_046074905.1 Gammaproteobacteria bacterium | reverse complement strand
GAAGAATACGCCCTGTCGGTGTTCGCGCAGGACCTCAAGGCAACCTTGACGGTCTCACCCAAGCGGGTCAATGCCTTGTTCGATGCGCTCCGCCTTTCGCTCAAACTACCGACTGCCGCTGGCGGTGGGCAGCACCCGCGCTGAGCGGCAGCCCTTGTCCGGGATCCCTCGCTGCCCGCCCGCGAGTACTGATCACAGGTCGAACTTGATGCCCTGGGCGAGGGGCAGGCTGGACGACCAGTTGATGGTGGTCGTCTGGCGCCGCATGTATGTCTTCCAGGCATCGGAGCCTGATTCACGACCGCCACCGGTGTCCTTCTCGCCGCCGAAGGCGCCACCAATCTCGGCGCCGGAGGTGCCGATATTGACGTTCGCAATGCCGCAATCGCTGCCGTTTGCCGACAGAAAGCGCTCGGCGTGCTGGAGGCGGTCGGTGAAAAGCGCCGAAGAGAGACCGTGTGCGACGGCGTTTTGTGCCGCGATGGCCTCTTCCAGCGTGGTGTAGGGCATGACATAGAGGATTGGCGCGAAGGTTTCGTGTCGCGTGCACTGCATGTCGGTGGTGGCCCGGACCAGCGCCGGATTCACGAAGGTGCCCGTCCGGGAAATCCTTTGGCCTCCGCAGACCACGGTGGCACCTTCCGTCCTGGCCGCCTCCAGTGCGCGCAGGTAGGCATCCACCGCTTGTTCGTCGATCAGCGGACCCATCAGGGTGCCTTCGAGGAGTGGGTCGCCGATACGCCCCTCCACCTGTCCGTAGGCCCGCGCCAACCGTTGCTCCAGTTCGCGCGCGCGCGTATGGTGCACCAGGATTCGTCGTGTGGTGGTGCAGCGTTGGCCTGCCGTGCCGACCGCACCGAAGACAATCGCGGGGATGGCGAGGTCGAGATTCGCGGTCTCGTCCACGATGATGGCGTTGTTGCCACCCAATTCGAGCAGGCTCTTGCCGAGACGGCTGGCGACCCGCTGGGCCACCTGCCTGCCGACGGCTGTACTGCCGGTGAACGAGACAAGCGCCACACGCGAATCATCGACGAAGCGGGTGGCGAGTCCGGTACCCGCTTCCACGAACAACTGGAAGATGGGCGGCAACCCGTGCCGGGCCATCAGCCGATTGGCGATGTGCTGTACGGCGATGGCGGTCAACGGGGTTTTCGGCGAGGGTTTCCACACGGTCACGTTGCCGCAAATGGCCGCCAGCGCCGCATTCCATGACCAGACGGCCACCGGGAAATTGAAGGCCGTGATGACCCCCACCACCCCCAGCGGATGCCATTGCTCGTACATCCGATGCTGGGGGCGCTCGGAATGCATGGTCAGGCCGTAGAGCATCCGCGATTGCCCGGTCGCGAAGTCGCAGATGTCGATCATCTCCTGCACTTCGCCGAGGCCCTCGGCGAGGATTTTCCCCATTTCCAGCGAGACAAGACGTCCCAGCGGCTCCTTCAGGGCACGCAACTCTTCGCCGAGCAGGCGCACAACCTCGCCACGCTTGGGGGCGGGTACGTCGCGCCACTCGAGCGCGGCGGCGGTGGCACTCGCCATCACCTGCTCGTAGTCGGCGGCACTGGCCGCCTGCACGGCTGCAATCGTTTCACCGGTCGCCGGATTGACGGACCGGATGAGACCGGCCGAGGCGTCTCCCGACCAGCCGGCGCCTGACCAGGTGCCGGGATTGATGGGCTCGAGCCCGAGTTTCGACAGGACTTCGGTGATTTCCATGAGCGTTCCTCAAGCCAGCGTGCGTCGCTGGGAACCGGCGGTTCCCTCCACGACGACACGCCCTGAAATTTCCTTGCTGCCTTCCGCGTAGTAGCGGCCGAAGCGGTTCGCAAGAATCTCCGGCAGCCGGAACTGTTCCTGAGCGAAAAAGCCCCGATAGCGGTTACCGCCCTGCAGCACCAGGTCCACGACTGAGGTGATCCCGGCCGCAGTGGTGACCTGGATTGCCGACCAGAGTCGCCCGGCGATGAGTTGGGGGTAGACCTTGTTGACGTAGTTTTCCTCGCGCAGTTCGCCGTTCTGGCGGCCGGTGACCGCGGCATAGACGATGACCACGTCCTGCAAGGTCTGCGGGACGGCATTTTCGAGGATCCGCTTGAGGGTTGCACGATCCTGGTTGAGCTTCAGGTCGTTCATCAGCAGGCGCATCTGCCCGCAATGGCCGGGATAACGGATGGTCTTGTAGTTCATCGATTCCACCCCGGCGCCGAAGGTCTCGCCGAGGGAGCCGAGGCCTCCCGACGTATTGAAGGCCTCGTAGAGGGTGCCGTCGATCTCGATCTCCTCCAGGCCCTCGAGCGGCTGCACCTCGGTCAGTCGGCCATCGACGATGGACTCGCAAGGATTTCCGTACTCGTTGATCAGACCCTCCGTGGACCAGGTGAGGGAATACTTGAGCACGTTGTTCGGATGCTGGGGCAGGGCACCCACCCGCAGCTTGACCGAGCGGACTTCGTCGAAGTGCCGCAGGAGCTCGGCGGCGGCGATGCTGATGAAGCCGGGAGCCAGGCCGCACTGCGGCACGAAAGCAGTCGAGGCGCCCTCGGCGATCCGCCGTACGGCACGCGTGACCTCGACATCTTCCGTGAGGTCGAAGTAATGCGCCTCGGCACCGCGCGCGGCACGGGCCACGCCGGGATTGCAGTAGAACGGCAATCCGGAGATGACCGCATCGGCGGGGTGCAGGCGCAGGTGCTCGATCAAGGCGGCCTCGTCACCCGCATCGAGGGTGTAGGGCGTGATGGCGGCGAGGCCGTGTGCTGCGGCGACCGCCTGCGCGGCCCCGGGCTGCTTGTCGGCGAGATCGACCTCGTAGGCGCCGGAGTCCGCCAGCAGGCCGGAGATGAGTGCGCCGATCTTGCCGGCACCGA
>JBJTPC010000203.1:0-6151 GCA_046074905.1 Gammaproteobacteria bacterium | reverse complement strand
CATCCTCGCTCATCCGGTCTCGGTGCGATTTGTTTCAAGGGAAAATCCAACAAGAGTGGATGAGCCAGATGAGGAACCAGCCGACGAAGAGAGCCGTCAGCAGCAGGAAGCCTGTCGTCAGGATCCACGGACCCACGCCGGTGTCTTCCATCGTGGTCACCGCACCGATCATCACGATGAACATCGTGACGGACCCGAAGATCGGCCACGGGCTGCCGTGCGGGATGTAGTACTTGTCGCCCTGCGGCGCGTGAGCGTTGGCCATCGTCCGTCTCTCCCTGCTCGAATGTCTGGTGTTCAGTCTCTGGTTTTTCGTCTAGCGCGCGGCAGCCACGCGGGGCTGCTCGTACATCGCATAGCTCAAGGTCAGCCGGTCCACGTCCGGCGGCAGGTTGCGGTCCACCACGAACCGCACCGGCATTGCCCGCACCTCGTCCTTGCGGAACGGCTGCGGCGTGAAGCAGAAGCACTCCGTCTTGCGGAAATGCTGCATGGCAGTCGATGGCGACACGCTGGGTACCGCCTGGCCGACGGTATCGCGCCCGCTGAGGTTGGCGGCCGTGAATTCCGCCGAATAGAGCTTGCCCGGGTGTACCTGCATGGTCGAGACCTGTGGCGCGAACCGCCAGGCCCCGCTCTCCGGCACGCTGGCGACGAACTCCACCGTCACCAGCCGGTCTTCCTGCGGATTGTCCGCCACCACGCTCGCCTGGGTCCCGCTCCAGCGGTTGCCCACTTCCCAGACGGCACAGAGCACGTCGTAGATGGGCACGAGAGCGAAGCCGAACCCGAAGCTGCCGGCCGCGAACAGCACCAACTTGCCCGCGAGTGCGCGGTTCGAAGTACGGGGCTTGTCCTCGGGCGTGTTCATCGGGATCTCCTCAGTGGCGGGTCACGGTCCAGACGATGAAGGTGACATAGAAGGCCAGCGCGACCCCCACGAGGGTGATCACGCTGCGCCTCACGCGCTGCCGGCGCTCCATGTCGTCCACGGCCGTGTCCCGTCCGCCGGTCACTTGATGACCGGCGGGGTGTCGAAGGTGTGGTGCGGCGCCGGCGAGGGCACCGTCCACTCCAGGCCGTCGCTGGAGGTGTCATCCCACACGCGCTCGCTGGCCTTGGTACCGCCGCGGATCGACTTGATGACGATCCAGGCGAACATCACCTGCGACAGGCCGAAGGCGAAGCCGCCAATCGACGCGACCATGTTCCAGTCGGCAAACTGCACGTTGTAGTCCGGGATGCGGCGCGGCATGCCGGCCAGGCCGAGGAAGTGCATCGGGAAGAACAGCACGTTCACCGAGATCGTCGACAGCCAGAAGTGCCAGTTGGCCAGCTTCAGGTCGTACATGTGGCCGGTCCACTTCGGCAGCCAGTAGTAGACGCCGGCCATGATGGCGAACACGGCGCCCGGCACCAGCACGTAGTGGAAGTGCGCCACCACGAAGTAGGTGTCGTGGTACTGGAAGTCGACCGGGGCGATGGCGAGCATGAGGCCCGAGAAACCGCCAATCGTGAACAGGAACAGGAACGCGATGGCGAACAGCATCGGCGGCTCGAAGCTGATCGAGCCCCGCCACATCGTCGTCGTCCAGTTGAATACCTTCACGCCGGTCGGCACGGCGATGAGCATCGTGGACAGCATGAAGAACAGCTGGCCGGCCAGCGGCATGCCCACCGTGAACATGTGGTGTGCCCAGACGATGAACGACAGGAAGGCGATGGAGCCGGTCGCGTAGACCATCGACTCGTAGCCGAACAGCGGCTTGCGGGAGAAGGTCGGGATGATCTCGCTCACGATGCCGAAGGCCGGCAGGATGAGGATGTACACCTCGGGATGGCCGAAGAACCAGAAGATGTGCTGGAACATCACCGGGTCGCCGCCGCCGGCCGGGTTGAAGAACGCCGTGCCGAAGTAGTGGTCGGTGAGCAGCATCGTCACCGCGCCGGCGAGCACCGGCATGGTGGCGATGAGCAGGTACGCCGTGATCAGCCAGGTCCAGCAGAACAGCGGCATCTTCAGCAGGTCCATGCCCGGCGCGCGCATGTTCATGATCGTCACGACCACGTTTATGGCGCCCATGATCGAGCTGATGCCCATCATGTGGATCGAGAAGATCGTCAGGCCGAAGCTGTCGCCCGCCTGCAGCACGAGCGGCGGGTAGAGCGTCCAGCCGCCGGCGGGAGCGCCGCCCGGCAGGAAGAACGACGACAGCAGCAGCGTGGAGGCGAACGGCAGGATCCAGAAGCTGTAGTTGTTCATGCGCGGCAACGCCATGTCCGGCGCGCCGACCTGCAGCGGGATCATCCAGTTGGCCAGGCCCGTCCAGGCGGGCATGACGGCGCCGAAGATCATCACCAACGCATGCATCGTGGTCATGCTGTTGAAGAAGCCCGGGTCGACGAACTGCAGGCCGGGCTGGAACAGTTCCGCGCGGATGACGAGCGCCATCGCGCCGCCGATGAAGAACATGATGAGCGCGAACACCAGGTACATCGTGCCGATGTCCTTGTGGTTCGTCGAGAACAGCCAGCGGCCGATGCCGCTCGGTGCGTGGTGCCCGTCGTGGGCGTGTGCTTCTGCGTGTGCCATGTGTTGCAACTCCAGCGGGAACCGTTACAGCGACGCGGTCTTGGTGGCGTTGGCGGCGGTGGCCGCCGCCTGCTGCCGTTCCGTCAACCAGGCGTCGAAGTCCTTCTTCGTCTTCACCTCGACCACCACCGGCATGAAGCCGTGGTCGCGGCCGCAGAGCTCGACGCACTGCCCGCGGTAGATGCCTTCCTTGCCCTCGTCGACCTGGATCCACAGCTCGTTGACGAAGCCGGGGATTGCGTCACGCTTCATGCCGAACTGCGGCACCCACCAGGCGTGGATGACGTCGTTGGCGGTGAGCAGGACGCGGACCTTGACGCCGCTCGGGATGACCAGCGGGTTGTCGACGTTGAGCAGGTAGTCCGGCACCGAGGCCGGGTCGGTGCCGCTGTCGAGCTGGCGGGCGAAGTTCGACTGCTCGTCCAGGCTCGAGAAGAAGCCGACGCCGGTGATGTCACGCTCGGTACCGTCGACGTTCTGGCTGACGTACTCGTACTGCCACTTCCACTGGTAACCGGTGGTCTTGATCGTGAGCCCGCTGTTGCGCGAGTCCTCGATGATGATCAGTCCCTTGGTGGCGGGGACGGCCATGGCGACCAGGATGACCACCGGGATGATCGTCCAGATGATCTCGGCCTTGGTGCTGCGCACGATGGAGGTATCGGCCACCGCGCCCTTCGACTTCCGGTACTTGACCAGCGAGTAGATCATCGCGCCGAACACCACCACGGCGATGGCCACGCACACCCAGAGGATGAGCATGTGCAGGTGGTAGGCCTGCTGGGCGATGGGGGTGACGCCCACCGGCAGGTTCAACGTGCTCTCCGGGTGGCCCGTGGCGACCGCGGAGAAGGCCAGGCCGGCCAGCGCGGCGGCGGCGGCGAGGTGTTTGTGGATGGACATCGACGCTCTAGCTCCCTTGGTTTCCCGCTACCAGCTCACGAAGCCGCACATGCAGCGACAAGCGCTCTTCCTCGGTGAGGAAGGCGCCGATCTCGCAGGCGCGGCCGCTGGATTCGATCAGGAGCCGGCTGGGATGCCAGCTCCGTGAGGTGCGCAGTGTAACCCTCGCCCACGGGCGCGGGAACTCCACTTGTTCCGGAGTGCCGTCGAGGCGGGTATCGATCCGGACATGGGAAGGGGTGATCGTGACCAGTTGCGACCAGCGGCCTCGCCGCAGGCTGTCGCGCAGGGCCCAGCCGAGCAGGGCCAGTTCGAGCCCGGCGAACGGCAGCACCGGCCAGAACCCATGCCAGGCGCAAAAACCGGCGATGCCGAGCGACAGGATGGCCAGCGGGATGAAGAAACGCAGGGCCGCGGCCGGCGACAAGGCGCAGTTCGGCACCAGCTGCAGGCAGCGGACGGGGTCTTCGGCGATGGCGATGGCGGGGTGGGCCGTCAAGCGTGCATACCTGCGGTTCTCGGGCGCCCGCAGCGTACGCCGCTGCACCGCAAAACGCAATGCGGATAGGGATTTTTCCTTATGCTGGACAAGCACTTGAGGGGTTTTTGTAGAGACCGTCCAGTACCGCCTGCGGCCCCCGTGGCGCCGGCCGGCCGCCTCGGGCAGGATGGACTCCTCGCGGTTCGGGGAGGCGGGCATGGACACGCAGGGCGATCACTGGCAGTTGGGGCGGGCCCGGATCCACCGCATCGAGGAGTGGCGGGGACCGTTCCTGACGCCGCAACTGTTGTTTGCCGGCTTCGATGCGGCGGCCTACGCGCGCTGCAAGGACCAGCTGCCGGCCGCCTATCTGGAGGCGGCGACCGACGCGCTCCAGGCGCGGCTGCAGAGCTGGCTGGTCGAACTGGACGGCCTGCGGATCCTCATCGACACCGGGGCCGGCAACGACAAGGTCCGTCCGGGAATCCCGCTGTTCGGGGGCCTGCAGACGCCCTTCCTCGAGCGGCTGGCGGCGGCCGGTTGCGCCCCCGAGGACATCGACCTGGTGATTTGCACGCACCTTCATGTCGACCACGTGGGCTGGAACACGCGTCGGGTGGCGGGCCAGTGGGTGCCGACCTTCCCGCGCGCCCGCTACTTGTTCCCGCAGGCCGACGTGGATTACTGGGATCCGGCGCGGGCCGCCCTGTATCCGGCCAAGGTCGGGGAGGAGGTCAACCGGGGCTTTTTCGACGACAGCGTCCGCCCCATCCTGGACGCCGGGCTCGCGGAACTGGTGAGCGGAACGCAGGCCCCCCTGCCGGGTCTCCGGCTCGAACCCGCGCCCGGGCATACGCCGGGAAGTACCGTGATCATGCTGGAAAGTGACGGCGAACGTGCCATGTTCGTGGGCGATGTCGTCCACCATCCGCTGCAGGTATGGAACCCGGACTGGAACAGCATCTTCTGCGAAGCGGCGGCCCAGGCCCGGGCCACCCGGCGGGCCGTGCTGGAACGCGCGGCGGACCTCGAGGCGGTGCTGGTTCCCGCGCATTTCGCCGGGCAGCATCGCGTGCGGGTGGCTCGCACCACCGACGGGCTGCGCCCCGTGGGTCTGGACGGCATCGGCCTTTAGGCCGCGCCCTCCGGCAGTCGCAGGCAGGACGCTGCCGCGGCCACCCGGTCCGCGAGCACGGGCTGCGGCAGCGGCGGCACCACCCCGAGACAGGGCGCCGGCAGGTGCCGGTGCAAGGCAGCGAGATTGTCCTCGAGACGACTGAACCCCGGGTCGATGCGGTTCCCCACCCAGCCGGCGAGACGCAGGCCCCGGGCGGCAATGGCCTCGGCAGTGAGCAGCGCGTGGTTGATGCAGCCGAGCCGCAGGCCCACCACCAGCAATACGGGCAGTTGCAGCCGGGTGGCGAGTACCGGAAAGAAATGGGCTTCATCGAGCGGTACCAGCCAGCCGCCGGCACCTTCCATGAGTGCAAAATCGCGGTCCGCCGTCAGCGCCTGCCATTGCCGGCAGAGGCGCTCCGGATCGATGCGGACACCGGCTTCCGCGGCCGCGATGTGCGGGGCGATGGCGGGCGCGAATGCATGGGGATTGATTGCCGCGTAATCCGGCTGCGGGGCGCTGGATTCGCCCAGATGCGCCAGCGCATCCTCGTTGCGCAAGCCCGCCGGCGTGGCCACGCAGCCGGAGGCGATGGGCTTCATGCCCACCGTACGCAGTCCCTGCAGGCGTGCCACCCGCAGCCAGGCGGCGGTGCAGAGGGTCTTTCCCACCTCGGTGTCGGTACCGGTGACGAAGTAGGCGGCCCGCTTCATGCCCATCCCCGCGAGTTCACGGTCCACTGCCCGGGGGCCGCCGGAGGCTGGCGACCGGCACCAGCACCTCGCCGTGATTCCCGCTGCGCCGGCCGCGCCGAACTTCCCCGGAGGGTGCCCAGGCATGCCCGTGAATCACTTCACAGGTGATTGCCAGCCGTCCACTCCCGTCACGGAACGGCTCGCAGGCGGCCCGCAAGGCGGCCAATCGCCCGCGTCCCGTGAGATGGCCGGCACGGTCCCGTCGGCGGTTGGTGGCACCGAGCGCCCGCAGGTCCGCGAACAGCGCCTCGGGGCCGGAGTAGGTGAGTTGATGCAGGTCGCGGTCGAGGACCGGGTCGGCG
>JBJTPC010000202.1:0-3361 GCA_046074905.1 Gammaproteobacteria bacterium | reverse complement strand
CGGGCTCCGTCGGTGGGGTGGGGCACCGCCGCCGCCGTGAGGCAGTGGTGTCCAGTACCTGTGCGCGGTGATCTGTCGCAAGTCGCCGACAGGTGCATTCAGCCGTGATTCAGTTCACATCGTGCAGGATGAGGGCGGCGTAACCTGTAGCAATCCCGAGTGCCCGGTTCTCCCGGTATCGCTCATCGTTTTCGGAGACTCCCATGTCCCTTGCGCGATCAAATCCCTGGTGGGCGTCCGTCGCCTTGGTATCCCTGCTGCTGTCCGCTTGTGGCGGGGGCGGTGGTGGCGGTACGGCGCCCCCGGCGACAGGCACGACACCCCCCCCGGTGACCACCAAGACCACCTACGTCACCGGCAGCATCGCCGGCTTCGGCAGCGTCATCGTCAATGGCGTGCGCTACGAGTCCGACTCCGCCACCGTGAGCAAGGAAGGCAAGACCGCCAGCCAGGCCGACCTGAAAGCCGGCGAGGTCATCACGCTGCGCGCCGAGACCGGCAGCGACGGCGTGCCGCGTGCCAAGGCAATCGAACAGAGGCGCCTGCTGCAGGGGACGGTCAGCGCGGTGGACGATGTCGCCGACACGCTGACGGTTTCCGGTATCGTGGTGCAGGTGACCGCCGAGACGCTCTTCGGGCCCGGAATCACCGGTGGACTGGCGGGAATCGTGGTCGGTGACCGTCTGCAAATCAATGGCTTCGTTGGTGCCAATGGCACGGCTGTCGCCACCCGCGTCGAACGCTCGACGTCCGACGACACCGAGATCGAGCTGACTGGCCGGGTAACCGCGCTGGATGCGAATGCCAAGCGGTTCACGCTGGGTACCCAGGTGATTGATTTTTCGACCGCCACGTTCTTCGGGATTGCCGCGACGGGTCCCGGCGAGGGCGACCTCGTCGAGGTGAAGGGCACCGCCCTCCTCCCGGACGGCGCCCTCAAGGCCACGCGCGTCAAGCGCGAGGACGCGGGCCTGCGCGGTGGACGCGGTGACGCCGGCGACCTGCATGGTCGTGTCACCCGGTTCGTCTCGGCCACCGACTTCGACGTCCACGGACAGAAGGTCACGACCGATGCTGCCACCACCTATTTCGGTGGCTCGGCGGGCGATCTCAAGGCCGACGCGCGGATTGCCGTGCTCGGAACGCTGGACGCGAACGGTGTGCTGCTCGCCACCAAGATCTTCTTCAAGCGCGATCCGGTCCTCGAGTTGAAGGCGGCGGTCGAGGCAGTGACCCGGGCGGATGCCACCTCCGGTACCGTCACCGTCCTCGGGGTGACCTTCGCCGTCACGGCAGATACCCGCAAGGAAGACCACGTGTCCCGCAACCACTTCTTCAGTCTCGCGGACATCCGTACCGGTGACTGGCTCGAGGTCGCGGCATTCCGTGACCCGGCAGACAACACCAAATGGATTGCCGCCAAGCTGGAACTGGTTCCCGCGCGCACGCGCGTCGAACTGAAGGGACCCATCGAGCAGATGGCTTCACCGGACTTCCGTATCGCCGGTATCGGCATCACCACTACGGGCAGCACCGATTTCCGCAATGGCAGCCGTGACATCACTGCCGCGCAGTTCTTCGACCTCACCAGCATCAATGGATTGCGGGTCGAGGTGGAGGGGACCTGGAACGGCGCCGCCCCCTTGAACGCGAGCAAGGTCCGGGTGCGCCCGCCGCGCTTGCCCAACTAGGCTGCATTCAATCGTCCTCATCCGAAACGCCCCTCACGGGGCGTTTCCTTTTGGTGCGTACGTCAAGGTACCGACGCCCGCTGTCGCCTCCTCCACTCTCCTTCCTCGGTATGGGTTCCCACCCATGGAAGGTCCCAACGGAGCCCGCATCCGGGCAAGGAGGCGAAGATGGAAATGAAGAATGGCAATTCCCCGCTGGCAGTGCGTAGCAGGCGTTCCGCTCTGCTGGCTGCCTGCATCGCGGGCGTGTTCGCCAGTGGTGGCGCCCTGGCAGCCACCAATATCGATCTCGGCGTCGGTGCCACCGTCACCGCGGTCGGTCCCGCAGACACCGTGGTGGTCACCGCCAACAACACGCAAGTAACCGGCACGGTCCAGGTCGGTACGGCCACCACCACGGTCACCCCGGTGGCGACACCCGGTGCCGGCGGTGGCGGTATCCTGCCCTATGTGGTCGATAACGGTGACGGCACCAGCACCGTCTACACCATCACCGATACAGGTGCGAAACTGACCACAACCACGACGACCACCGCGACCGGTGGCGTGACGCTGGATCCCAATGGCAACATCACTGGTCAGAGCGGTGGCGTGACCACCCAGACCACTACCAACACCAGCGATGTCGCCACGGCCGTCATCATCGACAACGTCACGGGTCTGCCGTTGCCTGCGGATCCGCGCAACGCCGTGGGTGTGCTCGGTACCTACGATCCGCTGGCCGGAAGCTTCGTGGCCGATGGCGGTACGACGGTGGTGGGTGCCCCGGTGACCGTCTCCACCGGCGGCGGCAACCTGGCGATGTCCGGTGCCGGCAGTTTCGGTGCCAACGTGACCATGAACGGCAATCGCGTCACGGCCCTGGCTGATGGCGTGATCGCCACCGATGCAGCGACGGTTGGTCAGGTCGTCGCGGCCGATACGACGCTGCAGACCAACATCGATGCGGAAGCAGCGACGCGTGCGGCAGCCGATACGACGCTGCAGACCAACATCGATGCGGAAGCAGCGACGCGTGCGGCAGCCGATACGACGCTGCAGGCCAACATCGATGCCGAGGCGGCGACGCGTGCGGCAGCCGATGCGACGCTGCAGGCCAACATCACTGCCGAAGCAACGACGCGAGCGGCGGCTGATACGACTCTGCAGGCCAACATCACTGCCGAGGCCAACACCCGTGCGGCTGCGGACACGACCTTGCAGTCGAACATCACTGCCGAGGCGACGGCGCGTGCGGCCGCCGATACGACACTGCAGTCGAACATCGCCGCGGAAGCGACGGCACGCGCAGCGGCGGATACGACCTTGCAGTCGAACATCACCGCCGAGGCCAACGCGCGCATCCTGGGCGATCAAGGCTTGCATCGTCGTGTGGACATCGCCGAGAAGGGCGTGGCCATGGCCATGGCGATGGCGGCGATACCGACGGTCGATTACGGTGATGTGTCGCTCGGTGTCGGCGTCGGCCATTTCAAGGGCGAGACGGCCGCTTCGGTCGGTGCCAGTTTCAAGATGGGTGACCGTGCGAAGTTCCGGGTGAACTTCGCGGCAGGCGGTGGGGAAACCGGCGGATCGGCCGGCTTCGTCATCGGCTTCTGAGGATTTTCTCCTCGGGGGAGGGGTCTCGCGCGATGGCGCGAGGCCCCTCCCGGGCGGGTTCGTTGCTGAGG
>JBJTPC010000201.1:0-2701 GCA_046074905.1 Gammaproteobacteria bacterium | reverse complement strand
AGCTCGAGGGCATCCTGCGCACCATGCACGACCCGCGCAACACCCTGACCAACGAGGTGAGTGCGCAACTGATCCAGCACTTCGGGGACAAGGTGTTCCGCACCGTCATTCCCCGCAACGTGCGCCTCGCCGAAGCGCCCTCCTACGGGGTGCCGGCGCTGTACCACGACAAGGAAAGCCGCGGTGCGCTGGCCTATCTGGCCCTGGCGGGCGAGATGATCCGGCGTGACGAGGAAACGGGAACCTGATGGCAACGAAGAAAGGCGGCCTCGGCCGCGGACTGGAAGCCCTGCTGGGCAGCAACACGGCCCGGCAGGTGGCTGCCGGTGCGCAGGCGCGGGCGCAGCAGGCTCCGGTGCCGGCCGCCCCGGTGACGCCTTCCCGTCCCGTGCCTGCCGGGAGCAGCGCCGCCCCTCCGGGGGAAGACCTTGCCTACCTCCCGGTCGGCGCCCTGCAGCGCGGCCAGTACCAGCCGCGCTCGGACATGCGCGAGGATTCCCTGCAGGAGCTTGCCGACAGCATCCGGGCACAGGGGCTGGTCCAGCCGATCGTGGTGCGGCCGGTGGCCGTGGCCCGCGGCGAACCGGCCCGTTACGAGATCATCGCCGGCGAGCGCCGCTGGCGCGCTGCGCAGCTGGCGGGCCTCGAGCAGGTGCCGGTGTTCATCCGCCAGGTAGCCGACCGCGCCGCCGTGGCGATGGCCCTGATCGAGAATATCCAGCGCGAAAACCTCAATCCGCTCGAGGAGGCCAGGGCCCTGCAGCGTCTGGTCCTCGAATTCGACATCACCCACGAGGAGGCGGCCCGGGCGGTCGGCCGCTCGCGGGCCGGTGTCTCCAACCTGCTGCGCCTGCTGGAACTCCCGGAAGCGGTGCGCGCCCTGGTCGAGGCACGCCGCCTCGACATGGGCCACGCCCGTGCCCTGCTCGGGCTGCCGGAGGGTCCGCGGCAGGAGGAACTCGCCCGGCAGGCGGCCGAGGGCTCGTGGAGCGTGCGCGAGACCGAGGCTCGAGTCCGTGCCCTTACCACCCACACCCCGCCCAAGCCGCCGAAGCCGGTCGACCCGGATATCCGGCGCCTCGAGAACGACCTCTCGGACCGCCTGGGCGCCCGCGTGCAAATTCGCCAGGGTGCCAAGGGCAGTGGTCAATTGGTGATCGACTACACCAGCCTGGATGTACTGGACGGAATCCTCGCCCACCTGCGCGCCCCGGGCGATTGACGACACCGTTTGCGGCGGCGGATTCCTGCGGATTCCCGCAGTCCGCGCGGCTTGAAGCACTGCACAAAAACGCCTATACTGCGTCGGCTTTGGACAGGCCTTCGCGCCTGTCCGGACACCACGCCGCGAGAAAGGGCCACTGCGCACCCGCAACGGGGAGCTCCAGTGGTTCTTTTTTTGTGGCCCGGGCACCTTCCTGGAGCGCAAATGCAATCGCAGATGCCCGCCTCCCGGCGACTGGTCCTGGGTTACGCGTCGTGGCAGGCGGCTGCCGGGGTCGTGCTGGCCCTGGTGCTGGTCTGGCTGGCGCCGCCCCACGGCGGCCTGCGCGGTGCCCAAGGGGCATTGGCGGGGGCCATGGTGGTGGCCAGTGGCACGCTGGTGTTCGGGTGGCGCTTGTTCCGTCCCGGCATCGCACCGGTGCCGCAACTGGCCCGGGCCTGGTACGCCGCCGAGGTCTGGAAATGGCTTTGGGTTGGCTGCGGTTTGTGGCTGGCCCTTGGGAAGGCGGCCCTGGCGCCCCTCCCGGTCGTGCTCGGCGTGGTCGCCGCGCAGGTCGGGTTCTGGGTGGCGATGGCCAGGGTCCGCTGAGCAAAGAGAGGCGCGGATGGCGACCGAAGAATCTGGCGGGATGACGGGCTACATCAAGCACCACCTCCAGCACATGGAGGTGGGCGGATTGCACCTCGACAGCATCGTCATCAAGGTGTTGCTGGCGCTGTTCTTCGTCGTCCTGTTCCTGCGCGTGGCGCGCCGCGCCACCCCGGGCGTGCCCGGCAAGCTGCAGTGCTTCATCGAGATGCTGGTCGAGTTCGTCGACCAGATGGTCAAGGAAACCTTCCACGGCCGCGGCAAGATGGTGGCGCCGCTCGCCATCACCATTTTCTGCCTCGTGTTCCTGATGAACTTCATGGACATGCTGCCGGTGGACCTCCTGCCGGGCGCCTACCAGGCCCTCAGCCCGGATCCCTACCACGCCTACCTGCGCGTCGTGCCCACCGCGGACCTGAACACCACCCTCGGCATGGCAGTGATGGTGTTCCTGCTGATCCAGTACTACGGCATCAAGCACAAGGGCGTCGCCACGTTCTTCGGCGAGTTCCTCACCGCGCCCTTCCATGCCGAGGGCATGGTCGGCAAGGCGCTGTGCGCCGTGCCCAACCTGCTGCTGCGCCTCATCGAGGAGGCGGTGCGCCCGGTCTCGCTGAGCCTGCGGCTGTTCGGCAACATGTATGGCGGCGAGCTGATCTTCATCCTCATCGCCTGCATGACGCTCGGTGCGAGCCTCACCTCCGGCCTCACCTACGTGATGGCCCCGGTGCAGTTCATCGCCGGCTTCATCTGGACCGCTTTCCACGTGCTGGTGATCACGCTGCAGGCATTCATCTTCATGATGCTGACGCTGGTGTATGTCGGCCAGGCTCACGAGTCGCACTAATCCTTTCCGTAGTACCCTTTTCCCTTGTTTTATTTTTAACC
>JBJTPC010000200.1:0-7461 GCA_046074905.1 Gammaproteobacteria bacterium | reverse complement strand
TCCAGGAGCGCACCGGCCGCCAGGTTGGCACCTGTCAGGGCGATGTTCTGGACTACGCTGATCAGACCGAGCGCCGTACCGAGACGCCGCTGCTCGACGAGCATCGTGGTGGACGGCCAGATGACGCCCGGGACCACGGCGAAACTGATGCCCATCATCGCGGTGGAAATCCACAGACTCCAGTCCGTGAATACCAGCACCAGCAGCGTGGCTGTCATGAGCAGGGTGCCGAAGACCATCATCGTCGCGCGACGCCCGTACCGGTCGGCGATGAAACCGAAGAAGGGGGTCGCAAAGACGGCCGTGAAGAACACCCAACTGTTCACCACCGACGCCTCGACGTTCGTCAGCCCTTTCACGTTCTCGAAGTACCCGATGCCGAACGTGCTGCGAAACGGGAAAAACACCGAAGCGTAGAGGACATGCAGCCCGAGGATGTACCAGTAGGAACGGTTGAAGGTGAAGACATCCGACCAGACGATGGGCTCATGGCGCGGGGCTGCCGGCAGCACCTTTTGCTGGCCGACCCGACGCTCCAGCAGCCAGTAGACCAGCACCGCCAGCAGGCTCATCCCGGTGATGCCGGCACCGAGCCAGAGCGGATACTCCACGCCCTTCGCATAGAGATCGGCGGCCCAGTGGGGTGAGGTGTCGGCCGAGTAGGAGCCGATGCGAGCGAAGCTGAGAAACAGGGTGACCGCGATGCCGATGCCTGCCTTCGGGAACCACTGTGCGAGGATGGCGAGCAGCGCCATGAACAGGCCGATTTCCGCCATGCCGAACAGCATG
This sequence comes from Gammaproteobacteria bacterium, assembly GCA_046074905.1. Taxonomy (GTDB): domain Bacteria; phylum Pseudomonadota; class Gammaproteobacteria; order Steroidobacterales; family Steroidobacteraceae; genus CAIOHZ01. The sequence goes on along the minus strand of JBJTPC010000200.1, from coordinate 6,672 downwards.
CGGCCCAGCGTGACGATGACGAAATCGGGACCGCCGGCAGTCGCCGCGGCGCCGATGAAGCCGGCAATGGCGGCCCAGACGGCCACTCGCGTTGCCGTGTAACGGTCGATGGCCCAACCGGCCACCAGCGCGAAGAAGATGTTGGGCAGGCTGAGCACGGCATTGAGCGTGCCGATGTCCGTATGGGAGAGATCCCGCTCGGCGCGCAGACGCTCGACCAGCGGTGCCACCACATCGTATTCGTAGTAGTGACCGGAGATGGCCAGCGCGCCGAGCATCAGCACCACCCACCGCCAGGGAGAGAGTTTAGCGAGTGCCTCGGTCATGGGCTGGTTTCCTCGGTGTCGATGGGGATCGGCAAGATGGCGACGCTCAATGGATTCGCGCGCCCTGACGCTGCAATTCGGCCTGGACGGCGCGGATATCGACGCGGTCGAAACTCTCGCCACGCTGCAGGGAGATGGCTGCGGCCACGCCCGCGCCCTGGCCCGCGACTGCACAGCACATCATGTTGCGCACGGCTGCATGGGAAACCTTGTCGCCACCGATGGCCCGGCCAGTCACCAGCAGGTTGCCGACGCCCTGGGGCAGCATCGAGCGATAGGGCACATGGAAGTACCGACCGGTGGTCGGCAGGATGAGCAAGCCGTAGCCATCGATGAATTCCGGGAAGATCCCGATGCTGTCCGCGAAGCGTCCCTGCTCGCGAACATCGGCCGCGGTGAGGTTGTAGACCGCATCGATCTTGCGCGTGTCACGCACGCCGAGGGTCATGCCGAAATTGCGCAGCTTGGCGCCTTCGCATCCCGGCATGGCATGACGCAGCGCATTGACCGCGTGGATGGCCTGGGCACGACCATCCATCTCGCCACGGGTCAGGTCGTCGGGGTCAGTGCCATCGATGCCAGGCAAGGAGATGAGGTTGAGGTAGGTCAGGTCGCCCTGGTCGGAAACCGTTCCCCAGGTGCCGGCAATGGTATTCAGGTTCGCGGGAATGATGCCGTTGGCGGCCGCCTGCTTGAACGGCTTGCGCAGGAAGGGCGAAAACATCTCGTCTTCCTTGCCGGTGGTCTCGATGCTCCACTCGCCATTCCCCACCCAGCTGCGGTAGGTCTGCGGGTCGGCTTTCACGGCCTCGAGGAAACGCATCTTGTTGACGCCGCTCATCGAGAACATCACCGAGGCTGCCATCATCTCCTCGCGCGGTGTCTTGCAGACGCGGGCGCCAGCGCGCGCCGCGATATCCGCATCCCCCGTGGCATCGATGACGCGCCGCGCCAGGATGGCCTCGCGCCCCCCCTTGCTCTCGGTAATCACGCCGCGAACCTGACCGTCCTCGATGATGGGCGCAACGCAAAACCGATGCAGCAACGGGCGTACGCCGGCTTCCTGCACCAGCACGTCCGCCACCCACTTGAACATCTCGGCGTCGAGCGCGTGGCTGAGCGACTGCGGCTCGGGAAGCGCGGCGCCCATGGCCTTGGCGCGCTCCTCGAACTCGATGCCGATGCCTTCGCAGTCAATGGTCTGTTCGTGGCGATACCAGGCGAAACCCTCGACGCCCACTTGCGTGATGTTGCCGCCGAAGCAGCCGTTGCGTTCCAGCAAGGCGGTCGAGGCACCGGCGCGGGCCGCCGCCAGAGCGGCCGCCAGACCACCAGGACCACTCCCCACGACCAGCACATCCGTTTCGAGGATGACGTCGACGGCTCGGGCGGCTTCGTGAATTTTTTTCATGAGGGAGTGAGCTTCCTGCAAGCACCAGTGTTGCCACTCTAGCCGCAGAAAACTGCGGCGGATAGCACGATTGCGACGCCCTGCGACCGGTAAGCGCCGCTCAACTGTTCGCCGGCAAGTGACGGGCTAGCGTGCCGTCGTCTCGCGCCGCCGCAGGGCGAGCAACCCGCGGAGCGTGCCGACAGCCATCAGCAACAACAGGGCGGCCAGCGGCAATCCCGTGGCCACGCTGCCGGCCTGCAGGGAGTTCAGCCCGCCACTCAGCAAGAGTGCGATGCCGATGCCGGCCAGGGCCAGCAGCCACACCAGCTTCTGTCGCAGCGACGTATCGGTCCGGCCGCCCGCCGTGAGCGTGTCGATCACCAGCGTCCCGGAGTCCCAGCCGGTGATGAAGAAGATGAGCACCAGGCAGATGGCCACGAACGAGGTGAGCGCGCTCCATGGCAACTGTCCGAGGAGGACGTACAGCTGGGTATCGATGGGAGCATCCGCAAAGGCGGAGGCGGCACCACCGAGCGACTGGCTGATGGCGGCATCGCCGAAGACCGTCAGCCAGAGAATGCCGAGCATGCTCGGGGCCAGCAGGCCGCCCAACATGAACTCGCGAACGGTTCGGCCGCGCGAGATGCGCGCCAGGAACAGTCCCACGAACGGCGCCCAGCTGATCCACCACGCCCAGTAGTAGATCGACCAGTCCTGGTAGAAACCGGTGTCCGTCCGGCCGACGGGATTGGCAAGTGCCGGCAGCCAGCGCAGATAGTTCACGGTGTTGTCGAGCAGGTGCCCGAGCAGCGCCAGCGTCGGGCCGCTGAGCAGCACGAACCCGACCAGCGCCAGGGCGGCCACCATGTTGATCTCGCTCAATACCTTGATGCCCCGGTCGATGCCGCCCGCCACCTAGGCGTAGGTGACGACAGCCATGATGGCGATGAGCCCGACCACGTACAGCGGCTGGTTGGGGATGCCATACAGCCAGGTAATGCCTGCCATGGCCTGCTCCGCGCCGAGGCCAAGCGACGTGGCCAGGCCGAACAGGGTCGCGAACACCGCGAGGATGTCGATGGCGTCGCCGGTACGCCCCCAGACCCGACGACCGAGCAACGGATAAAACACCGAACGCATCGACAACGGCATGCGGAAATCGTACGAGAAGATGGCCAAGCCCAGACCCACCACGGCGTACATCGCCCATGGGTGCAGCGACCAGTCGAACAGGGTCGCGGCCATGGCCAGGTCCCGGGCCTTAGACACATCACCCGGTGCGCCGCCCAATGGTGCGGCCGTGGCCGCGTCGGCACCCAATGCGCTGGTGAAGTGGGCCATCGGCTCGGCGACGCCGTAGAAGACAAGCCCGACACCCATGCCGGCACCGAACAGCATCGAGAACCAGGCGGGCAGCGAGTAATCGGGCCGCGCCTCGCGGCCGCCAATCCGCAGGCGTCCGAGCGGTGACACGGCGAGCCCCAGGCAGAACAGCAGGAGCAGGTCCCCGGCCGCCATCATGAAGCCGTCGAAATGGGCGATCACGCCCTGCCGCAGGCCATTGAACCAGTCAGCGGACGCCACCGGCCAGACGAAAGTGCCGAGGATGACGAGCGCCGCAATCAGTGCCGTCGGGAAGAATACCGACGGCTGGATCCGCATGCCCGCGAATTCCCGCGTCGACTGGCCGTAGCCGCTCGTATCGATCCGCTCCGACCAGTGAGGCAAGGGGGTTCTCCGTTGCGTGCCGCCGGGTCGCGCCCGACGGGCGGGATCAGCGCTGGCTTTCGCGCCAGTTCGGGGCTTCGTACCAAGGCTGGATGGATGGCGGCAGCGGCTGCCTGCCGCGGAGATGGTCGGCCATCTTCTCGGCGAGCATGATGGTCGGCGCGTTCAGGTTGCCGTTGGTGATGGACGGCATGATGCTCGAGTCCACTACACGCAAGGCTTCCATGCCGTAGACGCGTCCGTGCGAATCCACCACTGCCATCGGGTCGTCCGCCGCGCCCATCTTGCAACTGCAGGAGGGGTGGTAGGCGCTCTCGACTTTCTGGGCGATGAAGGCATCGATCTGTTCGTCCGTCTGCACGTGCGCGCCCGGTGCGATCTCGCGGCCACGGAAACGATCGAATGCCGGCTGCGCGAACAGTTCGCGCGTCAGGCGCACACAGGCACGCATCTCCTCGCGATCGTCCGGATGCGAGAGGTAATTGAAGCGCACCGTGGGCTTGTCGCGCGGGTCGGCGCTTTTCAGGCGCACGTAACCGCGGCTCTTCGAGCGCATCGGGCCGACATGGGCCTGGAAACCGTGCTCGCTGGCCAGCGAAGACCCGTCATAGCTCACCGCCATCGGCAGGAAGTGGTATTCGATGTCCGGGTACTGGATACCGGCGCGGCTGCGGATGAAGCCGCAGGTCTCGAAATGGTTGGTGGCGCCGAGGCCATCGCGGCGCAGCAGCCAACGCAGGCCGATCAGTGCCTTCGAGAACGGGTTCATCACCGAATAGAGCGTGACCGGCTCCTTGCAGGCCACCTGGAAATAGAACTCGAGGTGGTCCTGGAGATTCTCGCCGACACCGGGGAGGTCGTGCACCACGGGCAAGCCAAGCGCCGTCAGCTCGGCGGCCGGTCCGATGCCCGAGAGTTTCAGCAGCTGCGGCGAATTGATGGGGCCCCCCGACACGATCACCTCGCGCCGCGCGTGGGCGACGAACCCGCTGCGGCCGCGCTCGAACACCACGCCCGTGGCACGGCGGCCGGTGCAGACGATGCGCGTGGCACGTGCCTTCGTGACCACGCGGAGGTTCTTGCGCCGCATCGCCGGTCGCAGGTAGGCGTTTGCGGCCGAGCAGCGCACGCCGCTACCCACCGTCATGTCCATGCGACCGAAGCCTTCCTGCCGGAAGCCGTTGATATCGTCGGTGAGCGCGTAACCGGCCTGCTGCGCGGCCTCGAGCCAGGCGGCATGGAGCGGGTTCTGCAGGGTTCCATAGGAAGTGGCGAGCTTGCCCTCGCCGCCACGGTAGGCGGTCGGTCCCTCGGCACGCTGCTCCGCCTTGATGAAGTACGGGAGGACATCGGCATAGCCCCAGCCCGCCGCTCCCTGATCGCGCCAATGTTCGAAATCGAAGGCATTGCCGCGGATGTAGACCAGGCCATTGATGGACGAGGATCCGCCCAGCACCTTGCCGCGTGGCGTGTGCAGGCTGCGGCCGCCGAGGGCCGGCTCCGGCTCGGCATGGTAGTACCAGTTGTACTTCTCCATGTTCATCGGGATGGCCAGGGCGGAGGGCATCTGGATGAAGATGGAACGGTCCGAGCCACCGTATTCCAGCAGGAGGACCGTGGTCGTGCCGTCCTCGGTGAGGCGGTCCGCCAGCACGCAGCCAGCGGAGCCCGCCCCCACGATGACGTAGTCGTAGGTTCCGTCGTAGGCAGGGTCTTGCATGAAGGCTAGCCTAACCGAAGTGGTTGGTGGCTGCTTGGCGCACCCGGGCAAGCCTGTGGCGCAAACTGATTAGCCCGGCCCGTCCCCAGTGACCATACTGGCAAGCCGGAATGACCGACCCAGCGCCAACGGAGAGCATGATGTCCACCGAGACCCCCGCACCCGCCCCGGAGCGCCGCGCCCGGGTCAGTGGCCGCGACGCCAAACGCGCCGCGCGCGCCGCCCGGGCCGGCAGTTCCGTGCCTTTCATCACTCGCTCCGTCCCCTACTACGAGGTCCTCGGCGAGGAGGGCCTGGCGATTATCGAGCGCAACGCCGACACCATCCTGGCGGAGGTCGGCATCGAGTTCCGCGAGGATCCGGAGGCGCTGGAAATCCTGCGCAACGCCGGCGCCGAGGTAACCGGCGAGCTGGTGCGTTTCCCGCGCGGCATGTGCCGCACGATCGTGCAGGCCTCGGCGCCGCGCGAATTCACCCAGTACGCGCGCAACCCGGCCCGCAATGTGCGTATCGGCGGCGCGAACACCGTGTTCGCGCCAGCCTACGGCTCGCCGTTCATCCGCAGTCTCGATGAGGGTCGCCGCTACGCGCGCCTCGAGGACTTCCAGAATTTCGTGAAGCTGGCCTACATGGCGCCCTCGCTCCACCATTCGGGCGGGACCATCGTCGAGCCCGTCGACCTCCCGGTGAACAAGCGGCACCTGGACATGGTCTACAGCCACCTCAAGTACAGCGACAAGCCGCTGATGGGCTCGGTCACGGCGCCGGAGCGTGCCGAGGACAGCGTCGAGATGGCGAAAATCGCCTTGGGCTCCGAGGCCTACGAGGCCGACGGCAAGCTCAAGACCATGCTGATCAGCCTGATCAATGCCAACTCGCCGATGGTGTTCGACGCCACGATGCTGGGTGCCCTGAAGGTGTACGCGCGGGCCAACCAGGCGACAATCGTCACGCCGTTCATCCTCGCCGGGGCGATGTCGCCGGTGACGGTGGCGGGGACGGCGGCCCAGACCCTCGCCGAAGCCCTGGCCGGCATGACGCTTGCCCAGCTCGTCAATCCCGGCGCCCCGGTGGTGCTGGGCAGCTTCGCTTCCTCCATCTCGATGCAATCGGGTGCGCCGACCTTCGGCACGCCGGAGCCAGCCCTCGTGCTTTACACCATGGCGGCGCTGGCCCGTCGCCTCGGGGTACCGTTCCGCTCGGGCGGCAGCCTCTGCGCCGCGAAAATCCCGGATGCGCAGGCGGCGTTCGAGTCCGCGCAGACACTCCTGCCCACCTGCCTCGCGGGTGTGAACTTCGTGCTGCATACCGCCGGCTGGCTCGAGGGCGGTCTCGCCATGGGCTATGAGAAGTTCATCATGGACGCGGACCAGGCCGGCATGATGCACACGCTGCTGGCCGGCGTGGACCTCTCCGAGAACGGCCAGGCCATGGAGGCCATCCGCGAGGTCGGCCCGGGCAAGCACTTCCTCGGCTGCAGCCATACGCAGGCCAACTTCGAAACG
>JBJTPC010000199.1:0-4977 GCA_046074905.1 Gammaproteobacteria bacterium | reverse complement strand
GTTCGGCGGCGCGCCTGGCCGCCCTGCAGCCACAGGTGATATCCGTGATGCACTCCTCGCCGAACGATACGGGCGAGGCGCTGGACATCGTACGTCGCCACTGGAGCGGGCCGCTCGGCGTGTATCCGGAGAGCGGCTACTTCAAGATGCCGGACTGGCAGTTCGTCGACATCATCCCCTCGGCAGAACTGGTGACGAAGGCCCTGCAGTGGAAACGGCAGGGCGCGACGCTGTTCGGTGGCTGCTGCGGCATCGGCCCGGAGCACATCGAGGCGCTGGCCATGAAGGTGTGTTGAGCTTGCGGTAGGGCGGCATTCATCCCAACGCGAACGGCACCAGCCGCCGCTCGTGTGCCGGGACCACCAGCTTGCGATCCAGCGGCGGGAACGCGCGCTGGTGGCAGTGCTCGCGTTCGCAGGTGCGGCAGCTGATGCCGATCTGGTCGGCGCGCCCGTCGAGGGCGACGCCATCCGCGTACACCACCTCATGCGCATGCGTCACTTCGCAGCCGAGGCCCACGGCGTACTGGCGATTGGGGCGCAGGTAGCTGCCGCTGCGCTTGACGATGCTGCGACCGATGCACAGGTAGCGCACCCCATCCGGCATCTGCGCCACCTGGACGAGAATCCGGCCGGGATGCCCGAACGCCTCGTGCACGTTCCATAACGGACAGGCCCCGCCGAAGCGCGCGAACTGGAAGCGGGTCGCGCTGTGACGCTTGGTGATATTGCCGGCCTGGTCCACGCGCACGAAATAGAACGGGACGCCGTGCGCACCCGGTCGCTGCAGCGTGCTGAGGCGATGGCAGACCTGCTCGAAGCTGGCATGAAACCGGCGCTGGAGTTGCTCCACGTCGTGGCGCAGTTCGCGCGCGGCCCCGGCAAACCGACCGTAGGGCATCACCAGCGCCCCGGCCGCATAGTTGGCCAGGCTGACGCGCGCCACGTCACGTGCTTCGCGCGAGCGCAGCCCGGCGCCTCGCAGCACTTCCTCGAAGCGCGGCGCGAAGGCGAGCTCCGCCGCCTGCACGGCGAACTGGAAGGCGAGCGTCTGGGTGCTGGTGTCGCGGTCTACCGTCAGGACCCGCGTGGCCGGATCGAAGTGCCGCAGCAGGTCGCCCTCGGGTCCGGCGGTGACGCGGGCCACCGTGATGCCATGTTCCTCGCGCAGGTAGCGTTCGAGGATGGCCGCGGTAGGCTCGTCCGCGCCGAGACCGAGCTGTTCGCCGAGGGTTTCCGCGGCAGGATCCAGCTCGTCGAGGTAGTTGTTCCGGTAGTGGAAAAAGTCACGCACCTCCTCGTAGGGCAGCGACGCCTCGGGCCGCGTCACCGCACCGCGGGAAGTGCCGGCGGCTGCTCCAGAGGTGCCGGTGCCTGAAGGGGTGGCGGTGCCCGAACCCAAGGCTTCGTCCAGCGTCTTCAGGCGTTGGTCCAGTCCGCGATAGGCGCGATGCAGGGCCAGAAACTGGCGGGCGACTGCCGGAGTGGTGGTGGCGGTCAGCTTCAGTTCGGTCAGCGTCGGGGCGGGGACGCCCAGGGCCAGGTCCGCGCTGGCCTCGCGCAGGTCCGCAATCAAGCGACTCTCGTCATCAGCGTCGAACTCGGCGGGATCGACCGCGAACGTGCGCGAAAGCGCGATCAGGACACGCGCGGTCACCGGTCGCTGGTTGGTCTCGAGTTGCGACAGGTAGCTGGGTGACAGGCCGAGTCGCGCTGCGCAGGCGTCCAGCGTCAGTCCCTGGTGTTCGCGCAGGAGCCGAAGCTTCGGGCCGACATAGAGTTTTTCGCGCATGGGGCGGGGCCTTGGTGGGAGGCAGGTCGCGGCCGGTGGTTGCAAGCAAGCTCGCTCCCCCGGTGGATGCCTGTCATCTTGTTACCGATAACATTCGCAACTTTGCAAATAATATCGGAAACACACATCAAAGATTGCATATTCATATGAACCGATTCGCGGGAACCTGACACACTGTCGTTATCCGGAACCTTTCGACAGGAACTCCCATGACGCAACACGTCGCCGCGCCTGCTTCGCCCGGTGCCCGCTTCCGCGCCGCCCTGGCCGCCGAAAAGCCGCTTCAGGTGGTCGGCGCCATCAACGCGAACCACGCCTTGCTGGCCCAACGGGCTGGCTATCGGGCGCTCTACCTCTCCGGTGGCGGCGTGGCCGCGGGTTCGCTGGGTCTGCCGGATCTCGGCATCAACACGATGGAAGACGTGCTGATCGACGTCCGCCGCATCACGGACGTGTGCGACCTGCCGTTGCTGGTGGACATCGACACCGGCTTCGGTCCCTCCGCCTTCAACATCGAGCGCACCATCAAGTCGCTCATCAAGGCCGGTGCCGCCGCGTGCCACATCGAGGACCAGGTAGGCGCGAAGCGCTGTGGTCACCGTCCCGGCAAGGAGATCGTCACGCAGGCCGAGATGGTGGATCGCGTGAAAGCGGCCGCGGACGCGAAGACCGATCCGGACTTCTTCCTCATCGCCCGTACCGATGCCATCCAGGCCGAGGGCGTGGACGCGGCCATCGAGCGCGCCGTCGCCTGCGTCGAGGCCGGTGCGGATGGCATCTTCGCGGAAGCCGCCTACGACTTGCCCACCTACCAGCGCTTCGTGGAGGCGGTGAAGGTGCCGGTGCTGGCGAACATCACCGAGTTCTGCGCCACGCCGCTGTTCACGCGCGAGGAACTCGCCTCGGTGGGCGTGGCCATCCAGTTGTATCCGCTGTCCGCGTTCCGCGCTGCCAACAAGGCGGCGGAGAACGTGTACACGTCGATCCGCCAGAACGGTCACAAGAAGGACGTACTGGCCACCATGCAGACCCGCATGGAGCTGTACGACCGCATCGGCTACCACGCGTTCGAGCAGAAGCTCGACGCGCTGTTCGCCGCCCGGAAAAAGTAAGCGCGGCGGGCCCAGCCGCGCATCATGCCACCGATTCCAGCCGCAAGACCCCATCAGGAGCATCCCATGGCCGAAGAGACCACTACCGCTGCCCCCGCCCCCGGCCCGAAGCCCAAGAAGAGCGTAGCGCTCTCGGGCGTGGCCGCCGGCAACACCGCCTTGTGCACCGTCGGACGCAGCGGCAACGACCTGCACTATCGCGGCTACGACATCCTCGACATCGCCGAGAGCTGCGAGTTCGAGGAAGTGGCCTACCTGCTGGTGCATGGCAAGTTGCCGAACGCCGCCGAACTCCGTGGCTACAAGACCAAGCTGAAGTCGCTGCGCGGCCTGCCGGCCGTGGTGCAGGAAGTGCTGCAGAGCCTGCCGGCCAACAGCCATCCGATGGATGTCCTGCGAACGGGCGCCAGCGCCCTGGGTTGTGCCCTTCCGGAGAAGGACGACCACGGCGTGGCCGGCGCCCGCGACATCGCCGATCGCCTCATCGCCAGCTTCGGCAGCATGCTCTGCTACTGGTACCACTTCAGCCACAACGGCCGGGTGATCGACGTCGAGACCGACGACGACAGCGTCGGTGGCCACTTCCTGCACTTGCTGCACGGCAAGCCGCCGCGCGAGAGCTGGGTGCGCGCGATGCATACCTCGCTGATCCTCTACGCAGAGCACGAGTTCAACGCCAGCACCTTCACGGCGCGCGTGATTGCGGGCACGGGCAGCGATATGCACTCGTGCATCGCCGGCGCCATCGGCGCACTGCGTGGCCCGAAGCATGGCGGCGCCAACGAGGTGGCGTTCGAGGTGCAGAAACGCTACGAGAACCCCGATGAGGCGGAGGCCGATATCCGCCGCCGCGTGGGCAACAAGGAAGTCGTCATCGGCTTCGGTCATCCCGTTTACACCATCGGCGATCCGCGCAACGTCGTCATCAAGGGCGTCGCCAAGCGCCTCTCGGACGAAGCGGGCGACACCAAGATGTACGACATTGCCGAGCGCCTGGAGAGCGTGATGTGGGAAATCAAGAAGATGTTCCCCAACCTCGACTGGTTCAGCGCGGTGAGCTATCACATGATGGGCGTACCTACCAGCATGTTCACGCCACTGTTCGTCATCGCCCGGACTACGGGGTGGTCCGCGCATGTCATCGAGCAGCGGATCGACGGCAAGATCATCCGGCCGAGCGCGAACTACACCGGACCCGAGCCCCGCAAGGCCGTGCCCATCACCGAGCGTCCCTGAAAGCGGGACGACCCCCGCCAGCGGTCCGAGAACGCGCGTACCCCACCAGGATCCCGTCGCATGAACACGCCCATGAATACGCAGTACCGCAAGCCGCTGCCCGGCACGAACCTCGACTACTTCGACGCCCGCGAGGCCGTCGAGGCTCTCCGTCCGGGCGCCTGGGCGGGACTGCCTTACACCTCGCGGGTCCATGCCGAGAACCTGGTGCGTCGTTGCTCGCCGGAAACGCTGTCCGCCTCGCTGCAGCAGCTCGTGGAGCGGCGGCGGGACCTCGACTTTCCATGGTTTCCGGCGCGCGTGGTCTGTCATGACATCCTCGGCCAGACCGCGCTCGTGGATCTCGCGGGGCTGCGCGATGCCATCGCCGAACGCGGCGGTGATCCGGCGCAGGTGAACCCGGTGGTGCCGACGCAACTGATCGTCGACCACTCGCTGGCCGTGGAGTACGGCGGCTACGACAAGGATGCGTTCGCCAAGAACCGTGCCGTGGAAGACCGGCGCAACGAGGACCGTTTCCACTTCATCGACTGGACCAAGAAAGCGTTCCGCAACGTCGATGTCATCCCGCCCGGCAACGGCATCATGCACCAGATCAACCTGGAGAAGATGTCGCCGGTGGTGCACGCCAGGGACGGGGTGGCCTTCCCGGATACGCTGGTCGGAACGGACAGCCACACGCCGCACGTGGATGCGCTTGGCGTCATCGCCATCGGCGTGGGCGGCCTCGAGGCCGAGAACGTGATGCTGGGCCGTGCCTCGTGGATGCGCTTGCCGGACATCGTCGGCGTCGAGCTCGCCGGTCGCCCGGCGCCGGGTATCACTGCCACGGACGTCG
>JBJTPC010000198.1:0-4876 GCA_046074905.1 Gammaproteobacteria bacterium | reverse complement strand
CCTCGGGCTCGACGGCAAGTTCCCGACGGTGATGTTCCGGGTCGGTGCGACCCCGGTGGCCGAGTTCGAAAAGGCACAGGCCGAGGGCGTGACGCTCCCCTCCACCCACTCCCCGTTGTTTGCGCCTGACCCCGAGCCAACGCTGCGGACGGGTATTCTCGGCATGACCCAGGTGGTGCTGGACCTGATGCGGCGCTGACGACCCGCGGGGCGCCTTGCGGGGAAGGACGCGATGGCCGCCACCGCTTGACAGACCCCCCGAATGGAATCATAGTGATATCACTTTGATCCCATCCGGAGTATTCCATGATCCAGCCGAGCCGCACCCCGCAGACCGCCACCCAGGAGTTGCCCTTCACCAGTGCCAGCGGGTACCTCGCCCTGCTGTTCGGGCTGGGTGTGCCCATCGGCTCGTTCATCTGGATGGCCCTCCACGGGGGTGAGCCCGGCATGGCATCCGTGCTGGTCGCGGTGGGCCTGGTGCTGCTCGCGGTGTTGGCGCTCGCCGGCCTCTACATGCATCAGCCCAACCAGTCATCGATCCTGACCCTGTTCGGCGCCTACCGCGGCACCGACCGCGCGACCGGACTGCGCTGGGCCAACCCTTTCTACGGCAAGCGCAAGATTTCGCTGCGCGCCCGCAACCTGGTCAGCGAACGCCTGAAGGTCAACGACAAGCGCGGCAACCCGATCGAGATTGCGGCCGCCATCGTCTGGCGCGTGGAAGACACGGCCCGGGCCGCCTTCGACGTCGAGGACTTCGAGAAGTACGTCAGCGTGCAGGCCGAGGCGGCGGTGCGCCATCTCGCCGGTCACTATGCCTACGACCACGCGGCCGGTGCCGACCACGAGACGGAGGAAGTGACGTTGCGCAGTGCCACCGCGGAGGTGGCACGCGAACTGGCAAGCGAACTCGACGCACGCTTCAGCCAGGCGGGGATTCGTGTCGAGGACGCGCGACTGACCCATCTCGCCTACGCACCCGAGATCGCCGGCGCGATGCTGCGCCGCCAGCAGGCCGAGGCCGTCATCGCCGCTCGCCAGAAAATCGTCCATGGAGCCGTGTCGATGGTGGAGATGGCCCTGCAGGGACTCTCCGAGAAGAATCTCGTCAGCCTCGACGACGAGCGCAAGGCCGCCATGGTCAGCAACCTGCTGGTGGTACTGTGTGCCGAGTCGGATGTCCAGCCCGTGGTGAATACCGGCACCCTTTACGGCTGACGCGGCGGTGGCCAGTCCCGGCAAGAAGAGTTTCCTGTTGCGGCTGGACCCGGCGGTCTATGCCCAACTGGAGCGACTCGCGGTGGCGGACCTGCGGTCGGTGAATGCCGAAGTGGAGTTCCTCCTGCGCGAGGCCCTGCAGCGGCGAGGACTCAGACCGCCCCCGGCGGACAGCACAGAGGAGCAGGATTCTTGAGCACTGAAACGGGTGAAAGCCATTGGTTCCGTGCCCGCCGTTACGGTTGGGGTTGGGAACCCGCCACCTGGGAAGGTTGGCTGGTGATGGTGCTTTACGTGGTCGGCATGGCCGGCGGCGGCTGGTGGTTGCTGCCGCAACGCCAGGAAACCGCGTTCCTTGGCTGGACGGGACTGTTGACCACCTTGCTGCTGGCCATCAGTTGGCTGAAGGGCGAAACCCCCGGCTGGCGCTGGGGTGATCGCCAGTGACGCGGCACCCTCCCGTGCGCGCTCCTAGCGGGGATCGTGCGCCACGCGCTGGCTGACGCCACAGAGCAGTTCCCAGGAGATGGTCCCGGCGGCGGCGGCGACCTTTTCCACCGGGATGCCCTCCCCCCACAGCACCACGGGATCCCCCGGCGCCACCGCGGCGTGGCCGGTGACATCGACGGTCAGCATGTCCATCGAGACCCGGCCGACCACCGGCGCCTCGCGACCATTGACCAGCACGGGACAACCACTGGCCGTGTTCCGCGGGTAACCATCCGCGTAACCCGCCGCGACCACTGCCAGTTGCGTCGGCCGTGCCGCTCGCCAGGTGGCACCGTAGCCCACGGCGCCGCCCACCGGGACCTGCTTCACGGCAATCACCTGCGACACCAGCGTCATCGCCGGACGCAGTCCCAGGCTGGTGGCACTGCGATGGGCGAAGGGTGATGCACCATAGAGCGCCAGTCCGGGACGGATCCAGTCGCCGTCATCCCCCTGGGAGTCCGGCAGGGCGAACATCGCCGCGGTGTTGGCGATGCTGCGCTCTCCAGGCAACCCCGCCACCGCATCGGCGAACGCACGCAACTGCTGCCGGGTCATGAGGTCATCGCTGGCATCGGCATTGGCGAGGTGCGTCATCAGCACCGGCTTCCCCGCCACCGCTGCGGAGGCGGTCAGCGCCTGATAGGCGTCCCGGAACTCCGCGAGAGCGAAGCCCAGACGATGCATTCCGCTGTCGCACTTGATCCAGGTACGGAACTGCGACGGGCCTCGCCAGGCCTGCAGCAGCGACAATTGCATGACCGAGTGCACCACCAGCTCGAACCCGTGGCGCGCCGCCGCCGCGAGCTGTTCCGCATTGAAGACGCCCTCCAGCAACAGGATGGGCTGGCGCAGGCCGGCCTCGCGCAACTGCACGGCCTCCTCGAGACGGGCCACCGCAAAAGCATCGGCATCGGCAAGGGCCTTGGCCGCGACCACGCTGCCGTGGCCGTAGGCATTCGCCTTGACCACGGCCATGATTCTCGCGCGGGGCGCCTGGCGTCGAATCACCGCGAGGTTGTGCCGCAACGCCGCGGTCTCGACCACCGCGCGAATCGGTGCCGTCATCAGTAACCCGGTCCCGTATCGGACCAGTTCTCCGGCGCGAGGTTCTCGAACTTGGTGTACTCGCCGAGAAAAGCCAGCTGCACCTCCCCGACCGGGCCATTGCGTTGCTTGGCGATGATGATGTCCGCCACGCCCTTGCGCGGGGTCTCCTTCTCGTAGACCTCCTCGCGGTAGATCATCATGATGACGTCGGCATCCTGCTCGATGGCACCCGACTCGCGGAGGTCCGACATGACCGGCTTCTTGTCCGCGCGCTGCTCGACCGAGCGGTTCAACTGCGATAGCGCAATCACCGGGCAATGCATTTCCTTCGCCAGGGCCTTGAGACCCCGTGAAATCTCGGAAATCTCGGCGGTCCGGTTCTCGGTGTCGCCGCCCACCTGCATCAGCTGCAGGTAGTCGACCACGATGAGGCCGAGTCCCTTCTCGCGCTTGAGCCGGCGCGCCCGCGCCCGGACCTCGGTGGGCGTCAGCGCCGGGGTCTCGTCGATGAAGATCGGCGCGGCGGACATCTGGGCGACGGCCGCGTTGATTCGCGCCCAGTCCTCGTCATTGAAGTTGCCGGTCCGCAGATTGCCCTGGTTCACGCGGCCGAGCGAGCTGATCATGCGCATCGACAGTTGCTCGGCCGACATTTCCATCGAATAGATGGCGGCGGGAACACCCTTGCCCACCGCCGCGTTCTCGGCGATGTTGATTGCCAGGGTGGTCTTGCCCATCGACGGGCGGCCCGCAATGATGACGAGATCGCCCGGTTGCAGGCCGGCCGTCATGCGATCGAGTTCGGTGAACCCGGTGGAGACGCCGGTCAATGCACCCGGATTCTGGTGCAGCATGTCCAGCCGATCGATGGTGGCCGGGAGCACGTCCTTCACGGACTGGAAGCCCGCCCTGCCTTTCGCGCCTTTCTCGGCGATGGCGAATACCGCTCGCTCGGCCTCGTCCACCAGTTCGGAGGCAGTGCGGCCGCTGGCCTCGAGGGCCGCACCGGCAATTTCGCTGCCCGCACTGACCAGGGCGCGCAACACGGCGCGCTCGCGGACGATGTCTGCATAGACGCGAACATTGGCGGCGCTCGGCGTGTCGCGGGCAAGCGTCGCGATGTAGGCGAGTCCACCCGCCTCTTCGAGTTGACCCTTGCGCTCGAGGAACTCCGCCACCGTCACGGCGTCGCTGGGGCCACGGGTTTCGACGACGCCTGCGATGCCCGAGAAAATCACCTGGTGATCGCGGCGGTAGAAATCATCGGCGGTGACCATGTCGGCCACCGCATCCCAGGCTTGCGCATCGAGCAGCAAGGCCCCGAGCACGGCCTGCTCTGCCTCCACCGAATGGGGGGGGAGGCGCATCAACTCGCCGTCCGGGAAACCTCCCGCACGGCGATGACCACCTTTGCGCGACTTCTGCTCCAAGACGTCCCCCTCGTGCGCACGGTTGGGCGCGCTTCCCGGTTCAGTCTACCGGACGGCCACGCCACCGGCGGGCCACCCCTGCGCTCGGGCCCACCGGCCGGATGCTTACTCTTCGGCGCTGATCGCCACCGTGATCTGCACGTCCACGTCCGCGTGGAGATGCAGCGTCACGGCATGCTCGCCCACGAGGCGGAGCGGCCCCTCGGGCAAGCGTACTTCGGCGCGCTCGACCGCATGACCTGCGGCAGACAGCGCGTCGGCGATGTCGGCGGTGCCGACGGAACCGAACAGCTTGCCCTCGTTGCCCGCCTTGGCCTTCATCTCCAGGCGGAACTCCTTGAGGGCCTCGGCGCGCGTGCTGGCCGAGGTGAGCTCGGCCGCCGCCTTCTTCTCGAGGTCCGCGCGGATGAGCTCGAACTTGGCGATGTTCGCCGACGTGGCCACCGTAGCCTTGCCCGTGGGCAGGAGGAAGTTGCGGCCGTAGCCGGACTTCACTTTGACGCGGTCGCCGATGTTGCCCAGGTTGGCAACCTTCTGCAGCAGGATGACTTCCATCTTCTTACCCTCGCGGGGACAGGAAAAACGAGATTTTGGAACCCGAAATCAACCCGGGGACACCGGGCGTCTGGCCCAGCGTCCACGGAAATCAAGCCAGTTGTCGAGCCACCCCAGCAGCACCATCACCG
>JBJTPC010000197.1:0-5170 GCA_046074905.1 Gammaproteobacteria bacterium | reverse complement strand
CATCCACCAACACCTGTTCGCGGTCCTGCAGCGTCACCTCCATCCCGCGCCAGGCGCAGAGGGCGGCGATATCGCCACCCATCACCCCGGCACCCACGACGTGGACGTGATTACCGGGCAGGGCAGAACCACTACCAAGCGCCTTCAGGCGGGTTTGCAGGAAAAACACCCGCACCAGATTGCGCGACGTTGGCGTCGTGAACAGGTGCGCAATCGATTTTGCTTCCGCACGATACGCGGCAACGCCTCGTCCTGCCGTCCGGCGCCACAGATCGACGATGGCGTACGGCGCGGGGTAATGCTCACGCCGCACCCGAGCGGCCACCCGGCGCTCGACCTGTCCGGCAAACCATCCACGAACGAGCGGCCAACCCAGCACGCGGTCCAACCACGGTGCGCGGCGTGGCAGGGGAGGTGTCAGGACGAGTTCTCTGGCCGTGCTGCGCAACGCATCGGCAGGGACCACGCGATCGACCAGGCCGATTCGCAGCGCCTTGTCGGCCCGCAGCGTCTTTCCTTCCAGCATCAGCGGCATCGCTGCCCGGATTCCCAACAAGGCAGGAGCGCGCACCGTGCCACCGAATCCGGGGTGGATGCCGAGATTCACCTCCGGCAAGCCGAGCGCGGTGGCGCTGTCTTCGGTGGCAATCCGGTAGCGGCAGGCCAGGGCGACCTCGAGTCCGCCCCCCAGACAGAAGCCGTGGATTGCCGCGACGGTGGGGCAGGGCAAGGCCTCGAGCCGGTCCAGCACCCCCTGACCGCCCTCGATCAGTGCCAGGGCTTCGGCTTCACCGATATCCCGCCGGAACTCGCCGATGTCGGCGCCGGCGATGAAGCCGCTGGCCTTGCCCGAGAGAATCACGACACCGCGCGGCGGGCGCAGGGCCAATCCCTGCAACAGTCCGTCCAACTCCGTCATGACGGCCGCCGACAGCGAGTTGGCCGGTGCCCCGTGGCGGTCGATTACCAACCACGCGATATCGTCGGCATCACGGGTGCAGGACCAGTGGAGGGTGGGCGTGGATTCGCTCATGGGGCACTCCCGGACTTGATTTGGAAGTCGCAGACCAACGGTCGATGATCGGAGAAGTCGACGGCGGGAACATTGAACCCGGTTACCTCGACCTGCTCGCTGACCAGGATGAAGTCGAGTTCCCAGCGTGGATCACGGCTCGGATAGGAAGGTATTCCTTCAGGATTGGCACTGCGCAGGCCGGCCGCCTCGGTGAACAGGTAGATTTCGGCATCGCCCCAGAAGGTGTTGAAGTCGCCCGCGACGATGACGGGCTTGCGGCACTCCTTGACCAGCCGATGCAGATGGCGCAGTTGCTCCTGGCGATGTCGGTACTTCAGCGAGAGGTGCACGAGGAAGATGGCGCAGTCCTCGAGCTCGAGCTCGATGATGAGTCGCTTGATTCCGGTATCGAAGAAGTGGAAGCGTTCGCCGTGGACGCGGGGTGCGGCGAGGAAGGCGTTGCCTTGCTTGCCGATGATGGGCAACTGGGCATTCAGGGAGCCAGCGCCATATTTGCAAGCGTAGGCGCTGTAGTGCCCCAGCCGGTTGGCGATATGGTCCGCCTGGTTGACCCGCTTGGCACGCAGCGAGCCCGCGTCCACCTCAATCAGGCCGACCAGGTCCGGGTTGAGCTCCTTGAGGAACCGGGTGATGCCGTCCAGCACGGCGGGGTTGCCCCGCAAGTAGCCGGCACCCGGCACCGGCAGATGAAAGGCCGCCCCGTTTCCGGTGGCATAGCGGATGTTGTACACGACCAGACGCATGGCTCATTGTACGCGCCGGCCAACTCCGGCGACCGTGCGCTAGACTTCCGCCATGCCACTCCCGATTACCGAGGCGAATCCGTTGCGTCTATTCGTCAGTCACGACTGGCGCGAGGATCACGATTACCATCGGGTTTTCGAGTTTCTCGAAGCCCGTGATCATTTCCACTACCGGAACTGCGCCCGTCCGGGGGAGCCGCGGCCGGTGTCGGCGGAAGGGCGCCGCGAGGCTCTCCGTGACCAGATCGCGGCTGCAGAGGTGGTCGTGCTGCTGGCAGCCCAGTATGCGGGCAATGCGGAGCAGTTGGTGTTCATGGCGTCGTTCGCGAAACTGGCCCGCAAGCCGGTCATCGTCCTGCGCTATTTCGGTGCCTCGACACCGGTGCCGACGGCGTTGTCCCAGGGAGCTGCGGAGATTCTCGACTGGGATGGCAGGGCCTTGGTCGACGCCTTCCGTCGGCATGCGAGGGGAGAAGACACCTCCGGTTGGGAGGTGGTGGAGTTCAAACTCGACTGAGTCAGCCCTGCGACTGCAGGAACAACGGCACGACGTTCGTGTCGGTCGGCCGCAGGCCCAGGGCTTCGGCAGCCTGCTGCCGACGACGTTTGGTGTCATCGATCGACTGCCGGGCGTCGGCGGCGGCCCAAAGTTCGACAATGCGCTTGGCAAACGCCTGCGCCTCGTGGTCGGACATCTTGCGGATGGTCGCCTGAGCTGCGGTTTCCCCGCGGAGCGGGCGAACGGATTGGAGTTCCGTGCACAGGGCTTCGAAGGAATGACGGACGGGCACTGGCAGCTCCGCCGGGTCGACGTGCTTCAAATGGCGACAGAAAGCTTCGGTGAGCCGAAACTTGATCGGCGCCGAGGTCACCAGTTCGCTCGTCGCGGCGTGCAAACGCTGCCAGGCCGTCATGGGTGGACTAAACCCGTCGTCTCGAGGCCATCATCAGCCAGCTGAAGATACCCACCGGATGCCCCGTCTCGCGGGGCTGGCCGGTAGACCTCTGGCACTTGGGAGTTCCACGGCATGGCGAAAACCGTTTATTACCAAGCACCTAGAATGTTTATATCCCAAGAGTTGTGAGAGTGCAACTCAGGTCATTGAATTTCGTGACCTAACGCACCGATGGCGGCTGCGCTTGTATTTCAGTAGACTTACACGACTTCAGGTAAGCGGAACCGCCAATGACCACCCAGGAATCCGAAAGCGCCGGAAAATCCCGACGCAAGCATGCCGTCCAGGCACCCAACCTCGATTTGTTCGGGGATTTGCCAGGATCATCGGGGCCTGATACTCGGGTGGATCGTGTGGTCGAGCGTGTCGGGCCCGTGGTTCGCCGACTGCAACTCAAGTTGCGCATTGCGACGGACAAGGCGCTGGGCGACGAGTCCCTGACCACCGCGCAGTTCGGGGCCCTGCAGGCGCTGGACAAGGCCCCAGGATCCACCAGCGCCGAGCTTGCCCGACTGGCGGGCGTCACCGCCCAGACGATGCATGAAATCGTCCGGCTGCTGACCGCCCGCGGATGGATCGAACGAACCCAAGACCCCGAGCATGGGCGGAAGCTGAGCCAGCAACTGTCGACCGAGGGTCGGCGCGTGCTGCAAAGTGCTCGTCGGCGGGTGGAACGGGTTGAGGAGAAGCTCGTTTCTCCACTGAAGCCCCACGAGAGGATGTTGCTGCAGAGCCTGCTGGAGCGTTGCGCCGAGGGGCTGTAGGGTCGCGAAATCGGC
This sequence comes from Gammaproteobacteria bacterium, assembly GCA_046074905.1. Classification (GTDB taxonomy): domain Bacteria; phylum Pseudomonadota; class Gammaproteobacteria; order Steroidobacterales; family Steroidobacteraceae; genus CAIOHZ01. The sequence goes on along the minus strand of JBJTPC010000197.1, from coordinate 1,656 downwards.
GCAGGAAGCGTTGCGCTCGCGTGACAAGGATGCTCCCGTAACTTCGCATAATGTATATTAAGTTAAATTGTAGATGCAAGTTTGTCGCAGTCAGTCCTCCCTCCATCGCCAGCCAATCGCGGCGCTACTTGCCCTCAGCGGGCCGAACCCGCCGGCTGGACATCGCCGACGATCGACAGTCCGGCGAGTCGACCCAGGGCGCCGAGCGTCGTCTGCGCGGCATTGAGTCCGAGGCGGAAGTCAGCATCGCTGAAGGTCGCGAAAAGATCGCTGGGCTGGTGCCAGTGGGGATCCCAGCCGGCACCGATCTCGCGCCCGCGCTCCGCCTCGCGCAGGCTGATGGCCGGCACCAGATCCTGAAACGGCACGCTGTCCGTGTTGGTCATGTGGGGCCCGACGACAGCCGGATAGTCGCTCGCGAAAGCGGCGTTTGCCGAATGGAACATCCAGGCAAGGCGCTCGGCATCGAGCGCAAGACGCGCCTTCGATTGGAACTCGATGTTGATGTCCGCCTCCAGGCGTTGGCTGGCGGGCACCCGGCCATCCGCCCCGGGCATCCCGTGGTCGAACGGCATCATGTCGTGCTGGATCATCCCCAACCACCGCGGTTCGGGATACCGTCCGGACCCCGGTGGGCTCTCGATTCCCTGAAGTGCCGCGCGTTGCTCCACATAGGCGCGGGACCCGTTGAGTCCAGTCTCTTCGTTGTTCCAGAGAACGAAGCGGATGGAGCGTCCAGTGCGGAATGCGGGGGAGGAAAGAATCCGTGCGAGCTCCATCACCAGCGCGGTCCCCGATGCATCGTCATTGGCCGCCTCGCCCCAGCCATGTCCGTCCATATGCGCGCCGACGATGTACATCTCGCCGGGGTGGGTCGAACCGATCTTCGTGCAGTAGATCTGCTGGCGCGGACCGGGAACCGACGGTTCGGCGTTGAGTTCACGCAGGGCAACATCCGCCTGACGCAGCGGATCCCGATTGACCGAGGTGGGCGCGCGATTACCGCGATACCGCCCTCCCCCTACCGCCGCGTCCGGATGCGCCGTCATGGCCGGGGTCCGAGGTGGACCCGGGGCGTAGTGATAGTCCATGCGCTCGACGTCCTGGCAACCGTAACTGCGCAGTTGCGCCTCGATCCAGTCCAGGGCAGCGCGATTGCGTGCCGTGCCTTCCCGGCGATCCCCGAATCTCGTCAAGCCGCGAATGGTCTCCTTGTAACGGGCGAGATCCAATTGTGCGACTGCCATGTGGATCGCCACTTCCGGAGAAGGACGGTCGGCCTCGGCGGCCATGGTGCTCCGTCCGATCAGCAAACCGGCGGTCAACACGCCCAAGACTGCACCTTTCATGGTGTTCCCCCTGGCGAACGGCGAAGAAACCTCGAGCCTCAGTCCCTGGCGCGCTCGGCATAGCCCCGACCGGTCGCCCAAGCCACCAGCACCATCAGGGCGGCGACTCCACCCGCTACCACGGCGAGTGCCGCCAGCCCGAATCCGGCGGCCGACAGGGTTCCGTGGATCTGCGCACCGAGTACGTCTCCGCCCCGGTAGACCGCGGTATCGATCGCGTTCTTCGCCTTGTAGCGGCTTTCCGCATCCGCCACCGAGTACAGCGCATCCCGCGCAGGCTTGGCGACGCTGAACTCCACGGCCCTGC
>JBJTPC010000196.1:0-5825 GCA_046074905.1 Gammaproteobacteria bacterium | reverse complement strand
GGGGGAAGGTTCACATGGCTCAATTCTCAGTGGAAATTACGCGCCTACCAGGCTCAGTTCTGGGTGGAAATCAACAGCATTAGGTCGGCCACGGCGCCTGCCCGAACCAGGCGGTCCTGGAGGCGGGCCAGTTCGGTCCGCGACAGGCCGGACCCCGCGGGCAGGGTCACCACGTGCACGGTATCCAGCGGGGTATCCGCACCGCGCTGGGTGAGGTCGGAAAGCAGGCCGTCGAGTATCGCCGGCAGGGGGCGACCGACGGTCCCCAGCACCACGGCCAGGAGAATTCCGGCCACGCTGGCCACCGCCAGACGCCGGAAAGGGGTGCTCTGCTTGAAAAGGCTCGCCGCGTCCAAGAGTCCGGTGTCCCCGCCATGCCCGGAGAGTGGGCTTCGGGGGGAGTATAGGCAGTGTGCGGCCCGCACAACGTGCCGCACTTCTCACTGATGCACCATAATCTGCCGGTCCCCGCCACGGGGACGCCAGGTCAGGCGGCAGGCGATGGGCAGTGCGAAAGGTGCGGGACGACGCGGCAAGACGGTCTACGTCTGCGGTCAATGCGGTGAGGAATCGCCCAAGTGGCAGGGCCAGTGCCCGTCGTGCGGCGAGTGGAACACCCTCACCGCCCTGCAGGTCGTCGGTGAGTCGTCCCGGCCGGGGCGTTCCTCACGGGCTGCGGCCGCCGCGGGAAGCGTCCCCGAGGTCCTCGGGGCGGGAACCGGGGAAGCGGAGCGTCTGCCGACGGGCCTCGGGGAATTCGACCGCGTGCTCGGTGGCGGTCTCGTGGCCGGGTCCGTCACGCTGATTGGCGGTGATCCCGGAATCGGCAAGTCGACGTTGCTCCTGCAGGCGGCGGCCAGTCTGTCGGCGGTGGCCCCCACCTTGTATGCCACCGGTGAGGAGTCGCTCCGCCAAGTGGGCTTGCGGGCACGGCGCCTCGGCCTCAACCCGGACCGTCTTCGCCTGCTGGCGGAGACCCAGGTCGAACAGGTCACCGCCGCGTCGGCGGACTCCGGCGCGCGTGTCCTGGTCGTTGACTCGATCCAGACGATGATGGTCGAGGCGGTCGACAGCAGTCCCGGTTCCGTCACGCAGTTGCGCGAGAGCGCCGCCTTGCTGGTGCACTTCGCCAAGTCCACCGGGACCGCCGTCCTCATGATTGGCCACGCCACCAAGGAAGGAACCATCGCCGGTCCACGGATCCTAGAGCACATGGTCGACACGGTGCTGTATTTCGAGAGCGATTCCGGCAGCCGTTTCCGCGTGGTGCGCGCGGTGAAGAATCGTTTCGGTGCCGCCAACGAGATCGGCGTGTTTTCCATGGAGGAGGGCGGATTGCGCGAGGTCCGCAATCCTTCCGCGATTTTCCTGTCCCGCCACGAAACCCCCGTCTCGGGGAGTGTCGTCATGGTGACGCGGGAGGGCAGCCGCCCGATGCTGGTCGAGGTGCAGGCCCTGGTGGACGAGTCCCACTCCAGCAATCCGCGGCGCGTGGCGGTCGGTCTGGAAGGCAACCGGCTCTCGCTGCTGCTTGCCGTCCTGCATCGGCATGGCGGCATCCTGCTGTCGGCCCATGATGTCTTCGTGAACGTGGTCGGTGGCGTACGCGTGGGTGAGACCGCCGCGGACCTGCCGGCCCTGTTGGCGGCGGTCTCGAGCCTGGATGATCGCCCGGTTCCGCAGGATCTCGTCAGCTTCGGCGAAGTGGGTCTCGCGGGCGAGATCCGTCCGGTGCCGTTCGGCGAGGAGCGGCTGCGCGAGGCCGCGAAGCACGGTTTCCGGCGTGCCATCGTGCCGCGTCAGAATGCACCGCGTCGTGACGATCCCGCCTTGCAGGGCATGCAGGTGATGGGAGTTGGACGGTTGGACGAGGCGCTCGCCGCCATGCGCCGCTGAGGACCATGCGCGCCCGCGCCGGTCGCGGGTCAGTCGTCGGGTTCGCTCCGGTCGGACTTGCTGCTGGGCGCGCGACTGAAACCGTTGTTGCCCTGTACCAGTTTCATCAGCAAGCGCAGGAACTCCTGCCGTTCCTCGGGCGGCAGCGGGGCGAGGATGCGCTGCTGGGCGCGTACCACGCCCGGTTCCACCTCGTCCAGCAGCCGCACACCTTCCGGGGTCGCGTGCAGCAAGCGCAGCCGGCGGTCTTCCAGGGAGGGTTGCCGGCGCATCAGGCTGCGCGCTTCCAGGCGGTCGATGACGCTGGCCACCGTGGAGGTGTCGAGGCCGATGGTGGCTGCCAGGCTGCGTTGGTCGAGGCCCGGTTGGCGGGCCACCGTGAGCAGGGCGGCAAACTGGACCGGCGTGAGACCCTGCGGCTCGGCCTCCTCGAGGAAGATGGCCACGGCAATCTGCTGCTGGCGGCGGATGAAGTACCCGGGCAGCGAGTCGAGGTCGATGGCGTCTGCCGGTCGCCGCGGACCGGCCCCCTTCCTGGCTGGCATGGTCGTCAGCCCCAGTGACGGCCCAGCAGGGCCTCCAGCACGAAGCGGCTACCGAAGTAAGCGAGCGCCAGCGTGACATAGCCGGCCAGCAGGAAACGCAAGGCCTGTCGGCCGCGCCACCCGAAACGATGGCGACCGACCAGCAGGACCCCGAAGATGCACCACGCGGCCAGCGACAGGACGGTCTTGTGCACGAGGTGCTGGGCGAACAGGTCCTGGATGAACAGGAAACCCGAGAGCAGCGAGAGCGAAAGGGAAACGAAGCCTGCCAGCACCATGTGGAACACGGCGTTCTCGAGACTTTCCAGCGGCGGCAGCACGGCGAGCAGGCCGAGCGGCCGGCGGGAACGCAGGCGCGCGCTCTGTGCCGCAAGCAGCAGGACCAGGATGGCAGCCACCGAGAGCAGGCCGGCTGCCGCGGCCGACAACAGGATGTGGGCCAGCAACTCGATGCCGAGGGGCGCGGGCGTGTAGTGCAGCACGGCCGGCGGATTGCCCAGTGCCAGCAGTCCTGCGGTCAGCCAGAGCGCGGCAGCCGCACCCCCGAGCGTGCCGCGCCAGATGCCGACCAGCGTCACGATGGCCACCGCTGCACCCACCAAAGCCGCGGCATCGGCGAGCGTCAGGCTGGGGGCTGGATGGGCGCCCGGCAGCGCCGGCGCGAACCACCATGCCTGGAGCCCGAGCCCCACTGCACCGAGCATGCTGCCAAGACGGCTCCATCCCGTTTGCCGGCGCAGCGCACCCACCAGCGTCAGCACGGCGGCCGCCAGGTAGAGCAGTGGGGGTAACAGGGTAGGGAGTGTCGTCACGGGGCTCGGCGGCGGCTGGGACCCTGAAATCATGGCACAGGACGGCGCGCCGTGGCGGTGCGATAATGACGGCATGTTCGACAAGCTCACCGAGCGCCTGTCCGGCGCCATCGATTCCCTCCGCGGCCGCGGTCGCCTGACGGAGGACAACATCGCCGATACGCTGCGCCAGGTGCGCATGGCCCTGCTGGAGGCGGATGTCGCCCTGCCGGTGGTCAAGGCGTTCATCGACGCGGTCAAGCCACGTGCCCTGGGGGCGGAGGTACAGAAGAGCCTGACGCCCGGCCAGGTGTTCGTGAAGATCCTCCACGAGGAACTCGTGCGGGTGATGGGGCCGGAGGGAGGTCGTCTCGAACTGCGGGCGCAGGCGCCGGTGGTGGTGCTGCTGGCGGGCCTGCAGGGTGCCGGCAAGACCACCACGGCCGCCAAGTTGGCGCGCTGGCTCAAGGACAGCCTCAAGAAGCGCGTCGTGCTCGCCAGCACGGACGTGTATCGTCCGGCGGCCGTGACCCAGCTGGAACGTCTCGCCGCGCAGGTCGGGGCCGGGTTCGTTCCGACCGACCTCGCCGCCAGTCCGGTCGACATCGCACGGCACGCCCTCGCCGAGGCCCGGCGGGGTGTCTACGACGTGCTGATCATCGATACGGCCGGTCGCTTGCACATCGATGGCGAGATGATGGCGGAGGTCCAGGCGGTCGACGCTGCCGTCGGCACGCACCAGCGCCTGTTCGTGGTCGACAGCATGGCCGGCCAGGACGCAGTGAATGCGGCCCGGGCTTTCAACGAGGCGCTCGACCTGACGGGCGTCATCCTGACCAAGGCCGATGGCGATGCCCGTGGGGGTGCTGCGTTGTCGGTTCGCCACGTCACCGGCAAGCCCATCCTGTTCGTCGGCATGGGCGAGAAGGTCGATGCCCTCGAACCCTTCCAGCCGGACCGCGTCGCCGGGCGCATTCTCGGCATGGGCGATGTGGTCGCCCTCGTCGAGCAGGTGCAGGCCCAGGTCGATCAGGAGAAGGCGGCGGCGCTGGCGCAGAAGCTGCAGAAAGGTCAGGGATTCGATCTGTCCGACCTGCGTGAGCAGTTGCAGCAGTTGCAGCGGATGGGGGGTGTCGCCTCGCTGATGGACAAGCTGCCGGCGGCCTTGGCGAATCAGGCGGGCGCAGCGGCCGGCAGCTTCGACGAACGGCAAATCCGTCGGCAGATCGCCATGATCGATTCCATGACACCGCGCGAACGACGGCGTCCCGACCTCATCGATGGCTCGCGCAAGCGGCGCATCGCGGCCGGATCCGGCGTCCAGGTCCAGGACCTCAACCGTCTCCTGAAGCAGTTCCTCCAGATGCAGAAAGTGATGAAGTCGTTCGGCAAGGGAGGGCTCAAGAACCTGATGCGCGGGCTGGGCGGGCGCCTGCCCGGCGGGCCGTTCGGTGGCGCGGGTGGCGGGTTTCCCGGCGGGTTCGGCGGCGGCGGCGGCGGCGGGCGCGGGTAAGGCTTTATCCCGACAGGTTTTTTGTCTAAGATAGCGGGCTTTCCAAAGGCCGCCTCCGGGGGGGGCCTTGGTTGAAGTCTATCCAAACGCATCCGATTTCCAGGAACACAAACATGGTGACCATTCGTCTGACGCGCCGCGGTGGCAAGAAGGAGCCCTTCTACCACGTGGTCGTCGCCGACAGCCGCAAGCGCCAGGGCGGCACCATCCTCGAGCAGGTGGGCACGTTCAACCCGATCGCCCGCGGCAAGGAGACGAAGCTTCGTCTCGACCTCGCCCGCATCGAACACTGGGCGTCGAAGGGCGCTCGCTCCTCGGACCGCGTCGCCGCACTCGTCGCGCAGTTCAAGAAGCAGGCGGCCTGAGCGTCGCTGGCGCCGGGGCAGGGGATCCGCTCATGGCGGGGCCTGATGTCGCGGCGCAAGTCCCACACCCCGGCCCTGCGGGGCGCATGGTGGTGCTGGGACGCCTCCTCGGCGTGTTCGGTGTGCGTGGCGAACTGCGTCTGCAGTCCTTCACTTCCCCCCCCGAGGCGGTTCTGGGTTATCCGGCGCTGCATGCGGCCACGGCCAGTGGCGGTTGGCAGCCCTTCCGGTTTGCCGGAGGCAGGCGCCAGGGAGAGTTCTGGCTGGTGAGGATCGAGGGCGTGACGGACCGCGATGCGGCCGCTGCCTGGGCGCTGAGGGAGGTGGCGGTGCCGCGCGCGACGCTGCCGCCGCCCGGTCCCGGCGAGTACTACCTCGATGACCTGCCGGGCATGGAGGTCGTGACGAGCATGGGCAAGGTGCTCGGTCGTGTCAGCCACCTGGTCGACACGCCGGCGCACCCGGTGATGCTGGTGGTGGGTTCGAACGACCAGAGCGACAAGCCCAGGGAAACCTGGGTGCCGGTGGTCCGGCAGCACGTGCGCGGCGTCGATCTCGATGCCGGCCGGGTCATGGTCGACTGGGAGGAAGAATGAGATTCGAGGTGGTGACGCTGTTCCCGGAGATCGTCCGGGCCTACGTCGCCACTGGCATGGTAGGTCGCGCCCTCGAGCGCGGCCTGGCGGCAGTGGGCACCGAGGACCCGCGCGCCCAT
>JBJTPC010000195.1:0-4814 GCA_046074905.1 Gammaproteobacteria bacterium | reverse complement strand
TTCTACTTCTACTTCTACTTCTACTTCTACTTCTACTTCATACTTCTACTTCTACTTCTACTTCTACTTCTACTTCTACTTCTACTTCTACTTCTACTTATACTTCTTATTCTACTTCTACTTCTACTTCTACTTCTACTTCTACTTCTGGCGAATATCGCCCGCAGCGCCCGCCGGGCTTCGTCCACGCCCTCCTTGCTCAGCGCCGAGAACAGTTGTGCCGTCGCCCGCCCGGCCGTCGCCGCCTGGGTCCGTCGCAGCGTGGGCAGGGCCTCGTTGCGGCCGACCTTGTCGGCCTTGGTGAGCAGCAGGTGGACTGGCAGACCGCGGGCCGCGACCAGGTCCATCATCTGGATGTCCTTCGCGCCGAGTGGCCGGCGCACATCCATGACGATGAACAGGCCTTTCAGGGTCTGCCGCTCGGTGAAGTAGCGGGAGAGCAGTCGACCCCAGTGGTCCTGCATCTCCCGCGGGACCTTGGCGAAGCCGTAGCCGGGCAGGTCGACCAGTCGCCGGCCCGGCTCGAGTTCGAAGAAGTTCACCAACTGGGTCTGGCCGGGAGTCTTGCTGGTTCTTGCCAGGCCGTGCCGCTGCGTGATCAGGTTGATGGCGCTGGACTTGCCACTGTTGGAGCGACCGGCGATGGCCACCTCGCCCCCGGTCTCCGCCACGAACTGGTCCGGGGCGTTGGCGCTCTTCAGGAACCGGACATTGGGAAAGGCGGACATGATGGTAAACTTCGGGACTTTGACGGGCGCAGTGTACCCTTGATGGCCTGTGCCCTGCCTGCTGACCGCCCCTGGGGAGTCCGTTGATGAAGATGTGGTTCGCGCTTGTTCCGGTCGCCTTGACGGCCGCCCTGCTGTCCAACGAAGCCGCGGCCGGCCCGACCGGCACCGCCGAGGCGGGTGCCGCGAAGTCCGCGGTCTGCGCCGCCTGCCATGGCGCGAATGGCAACAGCGTCAACCCGGAATGGCCGAACCTCGCGGCCCAGGGGCGCCAGTACATCGCCGAGCAGCTCGCCGCGTTCAAGTCGGGTGTGCGGGTCAATGCCCTGATGTCGCCGATGGCGATGCCGTTGACCGAGCAGGACATGGCCGATCTCGCGGCGTACTTCCACGCACAGACGCCCACCGGCGGTGAGGCAGACCCCGCCCTCGCGCTGCGTGGCCAGCAGTTGTACCGCGCCGGCGACCCGGCGAAGGGCCTGCCGGGCTGCATCGGCTGCCACGGTCCGGAAGGTCGCGGCAACGCGCCGGCGAAGTATCCGGCCGTGCGTGGTCAGCATGCCGCCTACGCCTATGCGCAGTTGAAGTCCTATGCGGCCGGCACGCGCTACGTTGCCCCGGCGGCTGGCGCCCCCGGCAAGGTCCCGGCAGGGGCGGCGGTGATGAACGAAATCGCCGCCAAGCTGTCCGACGAGGACATGAAGGCCCTCGCCTCGTATTTGCAGGGCTTGCGCTGATTCCCTGGGTTTTTTCCGGTCGCGGAGTGTCCGAGATGCGCCTGAATCGATTCCTGCCGCTGCTGGTCCTCGGCTTGCTGGCTGCCTGTGGTCAGGGAAGTCCCGAGGCAACGGTCCCGGCTGCGCCGAGTGGCATCGAGGCACCGGCCGCCGAGCCGGCTCCCGCGCCCACGGGTACGGCGGCGCCGGCCAGCGGGGGCGAGGCCGTCGAGTCGGCTGCCCAGGCGGTCGAGGCGCTTAGCCCCGTTGCTGCCGCGGTCGCCGCCACCACGCCGGCTGCGGCGGGCGTTGCCCCCGGGCGCTGGGTGCTTGGCCGCAACTACAACCAGCTGGTGCCGGCGCAGCCGACCGACAGCCCGGCCGGCAAGGTGGAGGTTGTCGAGGTGTTCTGGTACGGCTGCGGCCATTGCTACCACCTCGACCCCTATCTCGAGAACTGGCGCAAGAAGGGCCAGCCGGCGTTCGTCGATTTCCGCCGTGTCCCGGTGATGTGGAACGACGTCAACCGCCAGCACGCCCGCCTGTTCTATGTCCTGCAGGCCCTCGGCAAGCTCGATCAGTTGCACACTGCCGTGTTCCGCGAGATCCACGCCAACGGCAACATGCTGGCGGATCAGGATCCGGCCCGCGGCGAGGCCTTGCAGGTAGCCTTCCTGAAAGCCCGTGGCATCCCCGAGGCAGACATCCGCCGGGCCTACCGCTCCTTCCCGGTCGAGAGCAACCTGCAGCGCGCCGAAATCCTTACCCGCCGCTATCAGGTGACGGGCGTACCGCTGATGGTGATCAACGGCAAGTACACTGCCGATGTCGGCAGTGCCGGTGGCGAACAGGCCCTGCTCGATCTCGTCAACGACATCGCCGGAGGCGCCCGGCGCCGTTGAGCCCGCGCGGCCCTGATGGTTTCGCCGGAGGCCCGCCCAGTGCGGGCCTCCTGCTTTGCGGGGTATCCCGGTGGTGTGGCGGTCACTCCGCGGTCAGCCGCTCGTGGTAAAACGCCTGCATGTTCACCTGCTTCATTCCGCATCCCGGCGGTCTCACCCGCCTCGACCACCAGCCCGCCGTGGTACCGGCCGGGGCCTTGTGGGTCGATCTCCTCGAGCCGACGCTCGAGGAGGAGAAAGCGGTCGAGCAGTTCCTCACCATCGACGTGCCGACGCGTGAGGAGATGAAGGAAATCGAGGCGTCGAGTCGCCTCTACGAGGAGGCGGGCGCCTTGTACATGACCGCCACGGTGGTGGCCAAGGTGGATACCGGCCGGCCCATCACTGCTGCCGTCACCTTCATCCTGGCGCGCAATCGGTTGATCACCAACCGTTACCACGATCCGCTGCCGTTCCGTAAGTACCAGGCCTATGCCGAGCGGCATGCGTCGGTATGCTCCAGTGCGCAGATGCTGTTGGCCGGCCTGCTGGAGGCCATCGTCGAGCGGGTAGCCGACGTTCTCGAGCGGGTGGGCAACGACCTGGACGACCTCTCTTCCGGGGTGTTCGCGCCGCCCGGTCGGCACATGACGGCGAACCATGTCAGCCGCGACCTGCGCAACGCGATGGAGCGGATCGGCCGCAATGGTGACCTGTTGTCCAAGGCCCGCGAGTCGCTCACGTCGCTCGGCCGCATGCTCACCTTCGTGATGCAGTCCACCGTGGTGACTTTGAGCGCGGAGGAACGGGCGCGTTACAAGACCCTGTCGCGCGACGTGCTGGCGCTGTCCGACCATGCCGCGTTCGTCAACAACAAGTCGAGTTTCCTGCTCGAGGCCACCCTCGGCCTGATCAACATCGAGCAGAACAACATCATCAAGATCTTTTCGGTGGCAGCCGTGGTGTTCCTGCCACCGACGCTGGTCGCCAGCATCTACGGCATGAATTTCCATCACCTTCCCGAACTCGACTGGCCCTACGGGTATCCCTTCGCGCTGGTATTGATGGTGGTGAGCGCCGCCCTGCCTTTCCTGTACTTCAAGCGGCGCGGTTGGCTGTGAGTCCGTGCCGCTGGCCCGTCCCGGGGCGGTGGATGCGGTAGATCCGGTAGTCACGGTCGCGCAGGAAACGCGTCGTCTCGTACACGGCGCCCACCCTCTGCATGGCGCGCTGCGAGCGGAGGTTGCCGGGACCGACCGCGAAGTAGACGCTGTCCACGGCCTGGAACGCGTGCGCGAGCATCAGGCGTTTCAGTTCGCCGTTGTGGCGACCGCCCCAGTGCGACCGCGCGAGGAACGTCCAGCCGATCTCGAGGTCGGCACGAACCGGGTCGTACCCGTGATATCGCGAGGAGCCGATGACCTCGCCGCTGACCGTGTCCAGCACCAACAGCGCACCCCCGGAGGCAAGGCCACTGTCGAAGAAGCGGCGGAACACCGCTTCCTGGCAGCGTTCCGGCTCGGGATGCTGCTCCCAGATCAGCGGGTCCGAGGCGACCGCGAGCAGGGCAGCCCAATCGTCCGCACGCAAGGGCCGGACTCGGACGAGTTCACCCTCTAGGGTGGGCTGGAGATCGAACGGGACGGCGCTGTCCATCGGGGTGAGGCTGGCACTCCGTGGTGGTCAAGGAAGATTGGCGCGCCCGGCGGGATTCGAACCCACGACCTACGGCTTCGGAGACCGTCACTCTATCCAGCTGAGCTACGGGCGCGCACTCCGGACGATCGAGCACCGGCCGGGGGCGGAATGATAGCGCATCAGGGGGGCGCTGTGCCGGGGCGTGGCCATCCATGGTTTTGCAGTGCGGCGTCGGGCCCGTATACTTGCGCGCCAGTAGCCATACGCGTCTTCAATCGTTTTCCGTCCCGGGGGCCCCGTGAGCAAGCACGACGACCATTTTTTCAATGTCTTCAGCGTGGTGATCGGCCTGCTCGTCGCCATCACGATCGGCATCTTCGTGCTGGCTCGCTTCATGGGCCACGACCACCAGGGCCAGTACGCGGGCCGTGACGCCCATGGCCAGGAGCGGGTCGCCGAGTGCATCGCGCCGTTGGGCCAGGTGGCCCTCGCCGGTCAGGACAATACGGCGTTGGCCATCCAGCCGGACGATCCGTCCCAGGCCGGCTCGGCACTGCCACTGCCGGCCGATTGCGTGGCCACCTACGATGCCGTTTGCGCTGCCTGCCACAACGCCGGCATCGCCGGTGCGCCGAAGGCGGGCGACAAGGCGGCGTGGGGCGCGCGCGTGGCGCAGGGCAAGGAAACCCTCTACAAGCACGCCATCGAGGGCTATCATTACTCCGGAAGCTTTGGCTGCACTGCAGCAGCATGACTGGCCGGGGAATGTTCGCGAGCTGGAAAGTGCTGTGAAGTTTGCAGCAGCGCACTGCACCGGGGATGTCATTACGCCCGATTGCCTGCCGGAGGTC
>JBJTPC010000194.1:0-6062 GCA_046074905.1 Gammaproteobacteria bacterium | reverse complement strand
AACGCCAGCGCCGCGAGCACCGACCAATCCGGGACGGCGATGCCCATCACTCCCTTACCCCGGCGAGCCGAGTTGTGCGGTCAGCGCCGCCAGTGTTGCGTCGACCTCGACGGCGTGGCTCGGCAGATCGAGCAGGCGCGCGAGGGCCGCCGGTATGGCAACCGGCCCGGCCAGCGGTTCGACCGTCTCCGGGAACTTGGCGGCATGGGCGGTCGCCACCCAGATCCAATCCGCCGCCCGTGCGGTGGCCGGCAGTCCCTTCCAGACATCGGCGGCAATGGCCGTATGCGGACAGAACACTTCACCATGGGTGGCTTGTTCCGCGACTATCTCGCGCCGGATTGCGGCATCGTCCGTGGAAGTGGCGTGAACGGCCTCGCGGATGCGCGCGATATCCGGATGCATCTGGCGCAGACGCTCCATGTTCGAGGGATTGCCGACATCCATCGCGCTGGCGAGCGTGGCCGCACTGGTGCGCGGCTGCCAGTCTCCCGTCGCCAGGAAATCCGGCACGGTGCGATTGGCGTTGTGGGCGAGGATCACCTCGCCGATCGGCAGCCCGGCCGCACGCGCCCACAGGCATGCCATGCTGTTGCCGAGGTTGCCTGACGGAATGATGAAGCCCGGCTTCACGCCATGACGGCGGAAGTGCTGCAAGGAAGCCCACGCGTAGTAGGTAGCCTGGGGCAGCAGGCGCCCGAGATTGATGGAATTGGCACTGGTCAGGGCATGCGACTCGCGCAGGGTCGCGTCGGCGAAGGCCTCCTTGACCATGCGCTGGCAGTCATCGAAGGTGCCACGCACCGCCAGGGACGAGATGTTGTCGCCCCAGCACGTCAGTTGCTTTTCCTGCCGCGGGGATACCAGTCCCTTGGGAAACAGGACGACGACGCGAACCCAGGGTCGACCGTGGAAGGCAGCCGCCACGGCCCCGCCCGTGTCTCCCGAGGTTGCCACCAGAATGGTGGTACGGCGATCGGACGGATGCGGCAGCCGCTCCATGCAGGCCGCGAGGAAGCGGGCCCCGAAGTCCTTGAACGCCGCCGTGGGGCCGTGGAACAACTCGAGGACGGACTGACGTCCGCCATCCCGTGCCGGCAGTTCGCGCAGTTCCACGGGGAAATTGAAGGCGTCGGCACAGATCTCGTCGATCCGCGGCTCGAGTTCGCAGCCGGCGAAGAACGGACGCAGGAAGCGACGCGCCACCTCCGGCAGGGTCTCGGCGCCGGCGAACTCCTCCACCGTGAACGCAGGCAGGGTGACCGGAACGTAAAGCCCGCCATCCGGCGCCAGTCCCTGCGCAATCGCCTGGCCTGCTGTCAACTCCACCGAGTGCCCGCGGGTACTGCGGTAGTGCATGACGGGACTCATGCAACCTCCACGCGCGCACCGGCGGCCCCGAGGCCGGAAATCCAGGCATCGGACTCCAGACCGTGGCGCTGGAAGGCGGCGACCATCGCGGTCCGGATCGCCTCCGCCTGCGGCGCTTCACACCACGCGAGCACCGTGGGTCCCGCGCCCGAGATGGAGCAGCCCAACGCACCCAGCCCCATGGCGGCCGCCTTGACCTCCGCGAAGCCCGGGATGAGACGGGCGCGCTGCGGCTCGATCACCACGTCCTCGAAAGCGTCACGCATCATGGCGAGATCGTCGGTGTAGCAGGCGGAGATGAAGCCGGCGAGATTCGCGCATTGCCACACGAGATCGGAGAGCGTCACCTGCTTCGAGAGCACGCCTCGCGCCTCCCGGGTGGACAGGAACATGTGTGGGTGGACAAGCACGGCACGGATCGTCTCCGGCACGGGAATCTGCTTGGTCCGTGGATGGTCCACACCCACCGTCAGTACCAATCCGCCGAACAGGCTGGGCGCGATGTTGTCGACGTGGGCCGAGCCACTCGCCACGGCCTCGCCTGCCATCGCGAATTTCAGGAGTTCCAGTTTGCCGAGGGGTGCGTCGAGCAAGGCGTTGGCGGCCACCACCGCGGCGACCGCGCTGGCCGCAGAACCGCCGAGTCCCGACCCCAGCGGAATGCCCTTGTGGATGCTGATCTCGAAACCGTAGTCGAGCTGCTGCGCCTCCCGCATCGCAATCAGCGCGCGACCCGCCGTGTTCTTCGCCGCTTCCAGCGGCAGTTCCGCCGTCGTTCCCGTGATCGCCGTGATCCGGACGGTTGGCTCCGGTATGCGACGGGCCGTCACACGGTCACCGACGGCATCGACCGAGTGTCCGAGGATGTCGAAGCCGACAATCACGTTGCCGACGGAGGCCGGTGCAAAGGCAGTCACGGAGGCAGTCTTGGGGTCGGTCACAGCTTCGCTCCAAGGAAGGCGGCACAGCGCAGGAGATCGCCGAAGACGCCGCCGGCGGTGACCTCGGGGCCGGCCCCGGGGCCCTGCACGATGAGCGGGTTCTCGCAGTAGCGCGCGGTTTCGTAACGGACGATGTTGTCGGTGAGCGCCATGTGCGCGAAGGCGTGGGAGCCCGGGAGACGGACGAGCTTCACCGTGGCCCGCCGCGTGTTCATGTCGAGCCGCGCCACGTAGCGCAGCACCTCGCCGGCCGCTTGGGCCTCCGCGAGTCGGCGCGCCATCTCGCCGTCGAAGGCCGGCAGACCCGCCATGAAGTCGGCGCTGCTGCCCGCCTGCAGCGAGGCCGGCACGAGGCTCTCCACCTCGACCTCGGCCATCTCGATCTCGAGACCCGCCTCACGGGCCAGGATCGTGAGTTTGCGTGCCACGTCCATCCCCGACAGGTCGTCCCGGGGATCCGGCTCCGTATAGCCGCGACCCTTTGCATCAGCCACGATTTCGCTGAACGGTCGCGAACCATCGAAGACATTGAACAAGTAGGCCAGCGTCCCGCTGAAGATGCCCTCGATCGACCGCAGGGTGTCTCCGGTCTGGCGCAAATCACGCAGCGTCTGGATCACCGGCAGCCCGGCGCCTACCGTCGCCTCGTAGAGGTAATGGCTCCCCGCCTGCCGGCGTGCGGCGTGCATGGCCCGGAAGGCCAGCAATGCAGCACTGTTGGCCTTCTTGTTCGGCGTCACCACATGGATGCCCGCACCGAGCCAACGCTCGTAGCGGGCAGCAACGTCCGCGCTCGCCGTGCAATCGAGCATGATGGCGTGCGGCAGGTGATCCGCGTGGATGTGCTTCTCGAACGCGTCGAGGTCCAGCGGTACCGCCCCGCGGTCGAATTCCTCGCGCCAATGGGCGAGATCCACCTCGCCATCCACCAGCAGCATCTTCTTCGAGCTGGCGATGCCGCGGACGCGCAAGTCCACATTGGCCTCGCCGCGCAAGGTGGCCAGCTGGCTGGCAATCTGCTCGAGGAGCACACGACCGACGACCCCCGGCCCGATGAGACCGATGGAGATGGTGTTCGGCGAGAGATAGAAACCGGAGTGCACCGCACGCAGCGCACGTGCCGAATGGCGGCCGTCGATCACGAAGGAGATGTTGCGCTCGCTGGCACCCTGCGCGATGGCGCGGATGTTGACCGCGGCATCGCCAAGCGCACTGCAGACCTTGGCGGCCACGCCGTGGGTACCGGCCATGCCGTCGCCCACCACGGCGAGGATCGCGCAGCCCGGGGTTACTTCCACCTGCTGGATCTGACCTTCGCGCAGTTCGGCATCGAAAGCACGACGGACGGCCTGTTCCGCGACGACTGCCTGCGTCGCCGGAATGGCGAAGCAGATGCTGTGCTCGGAGCTTCCCTGCGAAATGAGGATGACGGAGATTTGTGCATCGCGCAGGGCTCCGAACAGGCGCTGCGCCGTCCCGGGAACGCCAATCATGCCGGCGCCCTCCAGGTTCACGAGCGAGACGTCCTCGATGCTGGTGATGCCCTTGACGGCCAGCGTGGAAGTGGGCTGCGCGCAAATGACCGTGCCCGGCTTCCCGGGCGCGAACGTATTGCGGATCCAGATGGGAATCTCGCGGGCGACGGCCGGCGCCATCGTCTGGGGATGGATGACCTTGGCACCGAAATAGGCGAGTTCCATCGCCTCGTTGTAGGAGAGCGAATCGATGACCTGCGCGTCAGGCACCTTGCGCGGATCCGCCGACAGCACGCCATCGACGTCCGTCCAGATGATGATCTCCGAGGCCGCCAGCAGGGCACCGAAGATCGAGCCGGAAAAATCGCTGCCGTTGCGGCCGAGCGTGGTCTGGATGCCGCGGGGATCGCTGGCGATGAAGCCCGTGATGACGAACGTGGTCGGCGCGCCGCCCGCCGCAGCGACCAGCGTATCCATCCGCCGTTGGGAGTCTTCCCACTGGACGGCAGGACCGAGGGCACTCCACTCGACCACGACCACGTCGCGGGCATCCACCCAGCGCACCTCACCGGGGCGGCGGGCCCGCTCGCAGAGGAACCGGCTGAAAAGCCGCGTGGACCAGATTTCGCCATACCCCGCCACGAGGTCGCGGATGTCCTTGCCCGCGCGGCGCAGCAACGAAACTGCCTGCAGCAGGCCGGCCAGATCACGGATGTCTTTCGCGAGGCCTTGCTCGTAGGCCGCAGCCTCTGGAGCGGACAGGAGTTCGCGGGCGATGCCCGCATGACGACGCTGCAACGCCTCCAGCGCCCCGTCTACGGCGGCATCGCGGGCCTCCGCCAACCCGACGAGCCCGAGCAGTGCATCCGTGACGCCCTTGCAAGCCGACAGCACCACACCGAGGTGGGCGGCTGCATCGGCTTCCAGGATGTCCGCGACTCGACGAAAACACGCGGCGTCGGCCACGCTGCTGCCGCCGAACTTGTGGACCCGCCAACGGGCTGCCTGCCGGGCGGCCGAATCGGCCCCCTGCGCCACTGGACTCGTCATGAATTCGCCTGCTGGAAGACCCCGGAACAGCCCGCCATTCTACGGGCGCGATGCCGAAAAATCCACGAATGACAAGCGCTTAGCCCTTGCGGCGGGTACGTTGCGCATGCCAGGCAAGCAACAGGCGCATCACACCCGGGAATCCGAGGAGGCGCAGCGCGAGTCGCCCCAGGAGCCTTTGCCATCCGGGTGGCCGGAACGGTGCGCCCAACGGATCGAGCAGCCCCGGCCATGGGCGCAGCCCGGGCCGCGGGACTGGCGCGTCCGGACGGCGCTCAGCCACGCCGCCCCCGTCCCACGGGTTTGCGGCCCGACTCGACGCCTGTGTGCTGGGTGCGGAAAGCCTTGGCCGATGCGCCACCCGGGGCGCCGGCACGCGTGCCGGCGGCTTCCGGTCTGCGCTGTCCCTCCGGCCGCGGCGGCGCTCCCCCGGTCCCGGCGGGCTGCCAGGCAGGCACGAGTTGGTGCTTGCCCGGACCGATGAGGTCCGCACGTCCCATCCGCCGCAACGCCTCGCGGAGTTCGGGCCAATTGTTGGCATCGTGGTAGCGAAGGAAAGCCTTGTGCAGGCGGCGCTGCCGCAAGCCCTTGGGGATGTAGACGGTCGGGCTCTGGCGGGTGACCTTGTGAAGGGGATCCTTGCCGCTGTGCCACATCGCCGTCGCCGTCGCCATCGGCGACGGCAGGAAGGCCTGGACCTGATCCGCACGGAACCCGTTCTGCTTCAGCCACAGGGCCAGTTCGAGCATGTCCTCGTCCGTGGTACCGGGATGCGCAGCGATGAAGTACGGAATCAGGTACTGCTCCTTGCCCGCCTCGCGCGAAAACTTGTCGAACAGTTCCTTGAACTTGTAGTAGGTGCCCATGCCGGGCTTCATCATCTTGGACAGGGGTCCCTCGCTGAACGCCTCCGGCGCAATCTTGAGATAGCCGCCCACGTGGTGCTGCGCCAGCTCCTTGACATACTCGGGCGACTCGATGGCGAGGTCGTAGCGAACGCCGGATGCAATCAGCACCTTCTTGATGCCGGGAATCTCGCGGGCCTTGCGGTACAGCTGGATCAGCGGCCCATGGTCGGTGTCGAGGTTGGGGCAGACGCCCGGATACACGCAGGAGGGCTTGCGGCAAGCAGCCTCGATTGCCCGGCTCTTGCAGGCAATGCGGTACATGTTGGCGGTGGGGCCCCCGAGATCGGAGATGACCCCGGTGAAGCCCGGGACGGTAT
>JBJTPC010000193.1:0-2029 GCA_046074905.1 Gammaproteobacteria bacterium | reverse complement strand
TGGCCGAGGTCGAGCAGCTCCTGAAGATACTGCCTACTGCCGGCACCGCAGCGGTAAGCTGGGCGGATTACGGCGAGGTGATCGTCTGTGACACCTACGAAGAGATGCTCGATGTCGCGAACGAGATCGCGAGTGAGCATGTGCAGGTGATGACAAAGCGTGACGACTGGTTCCTCGAGCACATGCACAGCTATGGCGCCCTCTTCCTCGGACCAAGAACCAACGTCGCAAATGGCGACAAGGTTATCGGCACCAATCACACGCTCCCAACAAAAAAGGCCGGCCGCTACACGGGTGGTCTTTGGGTTGGAAAGTTCATCAAGACTCACAGCTACCAAAGAGTTCTCACAGACGAGGCCGCGACAATGATTGGGGAATACGGGTCGCGTCTCTGCATTTTGGAGGGTTTCGTCGGGCACGCCGAGCAGTGCAACGTCCGGGTTAGGCGCTATGGCCGCAAGAATGTTCCTTACGGAGCAGCCGCCCAATGATGCTGCCGAGCCCGCCGTCGTTCAGGCTGGACGGCAAGCGCGCACTCGTCACTGGCGCTTCATCGGGGATTGGCCTGTCAGCGGCAGTCGCCCTCGCGCACGCCGGGGCTAACGTAACCTTGGCCTCACGCTCCCAGGAGAAGCTGGAGGAAGTTCGTACGACCTTCAGCGCCCGAGGATGGGTTTCGTCAGTCCTTCCTCTCGATATAGTGGACATAGAGACGACCCAAAGCCTGCTATCCCGGATAGAACCGTTTGATATTCTCGTGAACTCAGCCGGAATGGCGCGCCATGCTCCCGCCACCGATACCTCGGTGACTGACTTCGACGCGGTTGTCGCTATCAACCTTCGTGGAGCCTATTTTATTACACAAGCTGTCGCCCGTGGGCTCATCGCAGCGGGAAAGCATGGCTCACTCATCAACGTCTCATCACAGATGGCTCATGTTGGTGGCCCCGACCGCGCAGTTTATTGCGCGACGAAGTTCGCAGTTGAAGGCTTCACCAAAGCCATGGCTATCGAATGGGGGCCTCGAGGCATTCGCGTGAACACAATATGCCCGACCTTCATTAGGACACCACTGACCCAGGCTACGTTCGCCAATCCGGAGCGGCGGGCGTGGGTTGAGCAAAAAATCAAGCTTGGTCGCGTGGGGGAACTCGAGGACGTGATGGGGGCAATCGTCTACCTCGCCTCTGACGCAGCAAGCCTCGTGACTGGCACCTCGATCCTTGTCGACGGTGGCTGGACAGCGGATTAGCCGTGATCTTGTCTATGCCGCGTTGGCGTGGACAGGCTCCGGCTGGTGCTTCGCTCCAGTGATGTAGGCTACGACCTCTTCGCCGGTCGTCTCTGTCTTTCTTAGATTTGCAGCGATCCGACCGCGACGGAATACCACAATTCTGTCTGCGAGGTCGAACACCTGGCGCATATTGTGCGAGATCAGGATGAGAGACTCGTTGTTTGCCTTCAGGGTGCGGATGATGTTCTCGACTTGCGCAGTCTCCTGAACACCCAGTGCCGCCGTCGGTTCGTCCATGATGATGAGTTTCGACGCAAACGTGGCGGTTCTCGCAATAGCTACGCACTGGCGCTGCCCGCCCGACATGTTGCGAATTGCGTTTGAGAGATTCGGCAGCTTTACCGCTGTTCGCTCAAGGGCCCGTCGCGTGGCCTCCCGCATATGCTTGAAGTCCAATATCGAGAATGGGCCAAGATTGAATAAGATCTTCTCACGTCCTAGAAAGAGATTTGATGGAACATCCAAATCGTCGGCCAGCGCCAGGTTCTGGAACACGGTTTCGATTCCAGCTTCGCGAGCCTCGAGCGGCGTGCGAAATTTCGGCTCTTCTCCGTTGAACAGGATCCTTCCGGAGCTCGGCAGCTCGACCGCCGTGATCTGGCGCACGAAAGTGGACTTTCCTGCTCCATTGTCGCCCATGATGGCGACGTGTTCCCCAGCCCTCAGCTCGAAATTGGCGTTTTCGAGCGCATGGACGCCTCCATAGTGCTTGGTGAGGCCTTCGGTCTTCAGGAT
>JBJTPC010000192.1:0-2304 GCA_046074905.1 Gammaproteobacteria bacterium | reverse complement strand
CGACGTCCTGCTGACGCAGGCAATCGCCAGCGAAGAGGATGCCGAGGGCCCCGCCGCCGACCTCTACGACGTGGAGGGCATGGATGAGGATCTCGCCCTCAAGCTCGCCGCCAAGGGCGTGCGTACACGCGAAGACCTGGCCGAGCAGGCCATCGAGGACCTCGAGGATATCGAGGGCCTGGATGCCGAGACGGCCGGACGCCTGATCATGGCTGCCCGCGAGATCTGGTTCCAGGACCAGGGCTGAGCGGAGGGAGAGCAACCGAATGGCCGATGTCACAGTTACGCAGTTCGCCGAGGTCCTGAAGGTCCCGGTAGACAAGCTGCTATCCCAGCTCGCCGAAGCGGGGATTCCCGTCGAAGGGCCGTCCTCGCTGATCAGCGACGATGCCAAGATGGAGCTGCTGTCGTTCCTGCGCCGTGCCCACGGCAAGGGCGACGAGGCCCCGCGGGCGCCCAGCAAGATCACGCTGAAGCGCAAGGTGCAGACCGAGATCAAGGTCGGTTCGACGCTGGGCAAGGCCCGGACCGTCAATATCGAGGTGCGTGCCAAGAAGACCTACGTCAACCGTTCCGCCATCGATGACGACTCCGGCCGCAAGGCTCAGGAGGAGGCGGAGCGCCTCCGTCTCGAGGAGGAAGCCCAGCGTCGTGCCGCCGAGGCGGCGCAGGAAGCCGAGCGTCTCCGCCAGATGGAGGAGGAAAATGCGCGGCGGGCCGAGGAAGAGGTGCAACGTCGCGTCCAGGAGGCCGAACAGCGCCGCGCGATGGAGGAAGCCAACGCCCGCCGTCTCGAGGAGCAGCGTGCCAAGGAGGAGGCAGAGCGCGAACGTCGTGCCCGTGCAGCCACCAAGCCGGCGGAGCCCGAGCGTGCGGCCGCCCCCGCGCCCGGTGCCGGTGCCGGGGCGACGCGATATGGCCGCCAGGAACTGCATGTCGCATCCGATGTCTCGGCACGCTACAAGAAGCAGAAGAAGCCGCTGCGGACGGATCGTCGCGGTGCGCCCGCGATGCGGGGCGGTAGTGGCCCGCATGGCTTCGAGATGCCCACCGCGCCGATGAAGCGCGAGGTCGCCATCGGCGAAACGATCACGGTCGCCGAGCTCGCCCAGAAGATGGCCATGAAGGGCAGCGAAGTCATCAAGGCGATGATGAACATGGGCGTGATGGCCACCATCAACCAACCCATCGACCAGGACACCGCCGTGCTGGTGGTTGAGGAATTGGGCCACACGCCGAAGGTGCTCAAGGAGAACCAGCTCGAGTCCGACCTGCAGGGTGCGGCAGGCGCGGGTGCCGAGGCGGCGCCGCGTCCTCCCGTGGTCACGATCATGGGCCACGTCGACCACGGCAAGACCTCGCTGCTGGACTACATCCGCCGTGCCAAGGTGGCCTCGGGTGAGGCGGGTGGCATCACGCAGCACATCGGTGCCTATCACGTCGAGACGCCGCGGGGCATCGTCACGTTCATCGACACGCCCGGCCATGCCGCGTTCACCAACATGCGTGCCCGCGGGGCGCAGGCCACGGACGTGGTGGTGCTGGTGGTTGCCGCGGACGACGGCGTCATGCCGCAGACCGTCGAGGCGATCCAGCATGCCAAGGCGGCCGAGGTGCCGATCATCGTCGCCGTCAACAAGGTGGACAAGCCCGAGGCCGATCCGGAGCGCGTCAAGCAGGAACTGACCCAGTACGAGGTCATTCCGGAGGAATGGGGCGGCAGCAACATGTTCGTCAACGTGTCCGCCAAGGTCGGCACGGGTATCGACCAACTGCTCGAGACGATCCTGCTGCAGTCCGAGGTGCTGGAACTCGCCGCCCCCGTCGACGGACTCGCGTCCGGCGTGGTGCTCGAGTCGAGCATCGAGAAGGGTCGTGGCCCCGTGGCCACGGTGCTGGTCAAGCGTGGCACCCTCAAGGTCGGCGATGCCGTGCTGGCTGGCCAGGAGTTCGGCCGGGTACGCGCCCTGTTCGACGAGAACGGCAAGTCCGTGCAGACGGCTGGCCCGTCGATCCCGGTGCAGGTGCTCGGTCTTTCGGGTGTGCCGAATGCCGGCGACGACCTGCTGGCGGTCGAGAGCGAACGCAAGGCGCGCGAAGTCGCGCTGTATCGTCAAGGCAAGTTCCGTGACGTCAAGCTGGCGCGTGAGGCCAAGCGTGGCGGCGACATCTTCCAGCAGATGGAAGAGGGCAAGGCCAGTCAGGTCCAGGTGCTCATCAAGGCGGACGTGGCCGGCTCTGCCGAGGCCATCCGCGATGCACTCACCAAGCTCAGCACCGACGAGGTGGTGGTCAAGGTGATCG
>JBJTPC010000191.1:0-3057 GCA_046074905.1 Gammaproteobacteria bacterium | reverse complement strand
CGCGCTTCCTCGCCCTCCAGCCGCTGTCGCGCACCACCGATGGTGAAACCCTGGTCGTACAGCAAGCCACGGATCTGGCGGATCACCAGCACGTCCTGACGCTGGTAGTAGCGGCGGTTGCCACGACGCTTCACGGGCTTCAGCTGCGGGAACTCCTGCTCCCAGTAGCGCAGCACGTGCGGCTTCACGGCGCAGAGGTCGGAAACCTCGCCGATCGTGAAGTAGCGCTTGCCGGGGATGGCCGGCAGTTCGTGGTTATGACTCGGTTCCAACATAGGCTTCGACCCTCGCCTTCAGCTTCTGCCCCGGACGGAACGTGACCACGCGACGGGCGGTGATGGGAATCTCCTCGCCCGTCTTGGGGTTGCGTCCGGGACGCTGGTTCTTGTCTCGCAGGTCGAAGTTGCCGAAGCCGGACAACTTCACCTGCTCTCCCGTCGACAGCGCCGTGCGGATTTCCTCGAAGAACAGGTCCACCAGTTCCCTCGCCTCGCGCTTGTTCAGCCCGAGCTGGTTGAAAAGCGCCTCGGCCATTTCAGCCTTGGTGAGGGCATTCGCTTCCTGGGTGGTCGTCATTCGCGCAGTTCCGCACCGGCTTGTTGTTTCAGCCGTTCGACAACCGTGGTCACCGTCGATTCCACGTCGTCGTCCGTTAGTGTCCTAGAAGTGTCTTGCAAAACGAGCGCCAAGGCAACGCTTTTACAGCCTTTTTTCACACCTTGACCACGGTATATGTCAAACACCGTGACGCTCTGCAAGCTTCCCCTCGCTGCAACCATAACATGACCGAGCAAGGCGTCCATAGGGACGCACTCCTCCACCACGAGCGCGAGGTCGCGCCGGACCGCCGGAAACCGCGAAATCTCGCGGAATGCCGGCAACACCGCCTCGCGGACGGCGTCGAAATCCAGTTCGAACAGCAGTGGCGCGGCCGGCAAGTCCAGGGCCTTTTGCAGGCGGGGATGCAACTCCCCGATCCAGCCGATTGTTTTTCCGAGCTTTTCCACGCGAGCCGCGCGGCCAGGGTGCAGGCAGTCGCGAGTCCCGGGGACAAACTTCAGGGAACTGATATCACTGGATTGATTCAGTCCGGCAGCCGCCAGCAACGCCTCGACATCACCCTTCAAGTCGAAGAAGTCGGCGGCACGACTGACCTGCCCCCATTGCTCCGGCGCCACCTTGCCCACCAGCAAACCCGACAGCGAGCGGATTTCCGTGAGGCTCCCGGTGGAGAGATCAAACCGGGATCCGACCTCGAACAAGCGGACATCAGGCTGCTGACGCGACAGGTTTTCCTTCAATGCCCTGATGAGACCCGGCCACAGGCTGACACGCATCTGGGCGAGGTCCGCCGAGATAGGATTCGCGAGCGTCAGCGCCGGCACGCCCGGGAACAGCACGGCCTGCAGACCCGGCTCCACGAAGCTGTAGGTGATGGCCTCCTGGTAGCCGAGGTCCACCAAGCGGTCCAGCAGACGCTCTCGCGAAAGCTGCAGTTCCGAGCGAACGGGCGGAACCTGCGGCACCGGCGCGTCCTGCTCGGGGATGGCGTCGTAGCCGAAAACGCGCGCCACCTCCTCGATGAGGTCTTCCTCGATGGAGACATCGAATCGCCAGCTCGGAGGCACGACTTGCCAGCCGTCCGCCGCCACAACCACCTGCATGCCGAGGGCAGCCAGGATGGCCTCCACGCGCGCCGTCGGCACGACGATGCCCAGAACACGGTCCAGCCGTGACCGACGCAACGCGACCGGTAAGCGAACCGGCAGGGCCGCCGCGGACTCCGTGGCCACCAACGGCCCGGCCGTACCACCGCAGATGGCCAGCAACAGCGCCGTGGCGCGCTCCATGGTCGTGGCCTGCAGCGCGGGGTCCACGCCGCGCTCGAAGCGCTGCGAGGCGTCCGTGTGCAGCCCATGGCGGCGCGCCCTACCCGCGATGGCGTCAGGCGCAAACCACGCCACTTCCAGGAACACGTCCGTGGTGTGACCTTCGACGATGCCGGAGCGATCACCACCCATCACGCCGGCCAGCCCCACCGGGCCGGCTGCATCCGCGATCACGAGTTCGTCGGTGGCCAGGGAAATCTCGCGTCCATCCAGCAGGACCAACTGCTCGCCCGCAACCGCCCAGCGCACATCGATCCCGCCGGACAGGCGGCCGAGGTCGTAGGCGTGCATCGGCTGGCCGAGTTCGAGCATCACGTAGTTCGTCACGTCGACCGTCGGGCTGATGGCCCGAATGCCGGCGCGCCGCAGCCGCTCCACCAGCCAGCCAGGACTGGTGGCGGCGGGATTCAGGCCCTTCATCACCCGGCCGAGGAACCGCGGGCAGGCGGCGGGAGCGGACAGGCGAACGGGGAAGGTATCCGCGGCATGCGCAGGCACCGCGTCCACCGCCGGGGGCTGCAGCGGGCGGTCCAGCAGCACGGCCACTTCGCGCGCGATGCCACGCACCGACAGCGCATCGCCCCGGTTCGGCGTCAGGCCGAGTTCCAGCACCACGTCGTCGAGGTCCAGCGCGGCCCGGAAGTCCTGCCCCACGGCCGTGGTGGTCGGGAGTTCCATCAGGCCGGTGCGCTCCGTCGACAACCCCAGCTCGGAGGCGCTGCACAGCATGCCGAAGCTTTCCACGCCGCGCAGTTTGGCGCGCTTGATGTTCATGCCCCCGGGCATCACCGCACCCACGGTAGCGAATGGCACCTTGATGCCGGCACGCGCATTCGGCGCACCGCACACCACCTGCAACGGCTCGCCGCCGGCCGAGACGCGGCACACCCGCAGCTTGTCGGCATCGGGATGCGGGTCGGCCGCGAGGATCTCGCCCACCACGATGCCGCTGAAAGCCGCTGCAGCAGGCGCGAGGCCTTCCAGTTCGAAGCCCGCGAGCGTCAGTCGCTGACCGAGGGTGGCGGCATCGCAACCCGGGTCGACCCACTCGCGGAGCCAGGAGAGGGAAACTTTCATGGAATCAGCCCCGGTTGAACTGGCGCAGGAAGCGCAGGTCGTTCTAGAAGAACAGGCGGAGATCGTTCACGCCGTAGCGCAGCATGGTGAG
>JBJTPC010000190.1:0-4076 GCA_046074905.1 Gammaproteobacteria bacterium | reverse complement strand
CACGCGGTCATGATGCCGTCCCGCTACACCTCGGAAATGAGCCTCGACGATGCGGCGGCGCAGGCCGCGGCGATGGGGGTTCGTTACAGCGTGCTGAGCATCGAGCCGATGTTCGAGGCCACCCTCGCCACGTTGCGTGCGGAGTTTGCCGGACGCCCGGTCGATGCCACGGAAGAAAACATCCAGTCACGCTGCCGTGGCGTGCTGCTGATGGGCCTGTCCAACAAGACGGGAAACATGTTGCTGACCACGGGCAACAAGAGCGAGATGGCGGTGGGCTACGCCACGCTCTACGGCGACATGGCCGGCGGCTTTGCGCCCATCAAGGATCTCTCCAAGCAATGGGTCTACCGGGTCGCCGCCTGGCGCAATGCCAGCGCCTGGCCTGCCGGCCGCTGTCCGCTCGTCCCGGTGATTCCGCAGCGGGTGATCGACCGCCCGCCGAGTGCGGAGTTGCGGCCGGACCAGAAGGACACGGATTCCCTGCCGGATTACGCCGTCCTCGATGCCATCCTCGAGGCGTTCATCGAGGAAGATCTCTCGGTCGAGGAAATCGTCGCCCGCGGCTACGACCGCGCCATCGTCGGTCGGGTGCTGGAGATGGTGAAACGCAACGAATACAAGCGCCGCCAGGACACCCGGGGTGCGCATCAGCCGCCGGGCCTTTGGCCGTGACTGGCGGTACCCGATCACCTCGGGATACCGCTCGAGCTGAATCATTTCCAGAACTGGAACCAGCGGCCCTTGCGGCCGTCCGCGCTCCACGCCGGCATCGGCTCGTTGAAGTTTGCGGTGTAGACCTGGCGGGTGCTGCCCGCCTGCTCCGGCAGTTTCAGGCGGTCGTAGCAGGCGGCCATCAGCATCAGTGCCTCGCGCACCGCCGGCGCACCGTCATAGGTCTCGATCACGTAGCGCGCCCGATTGAGCGAGGCCACATCGGCGCCGCGCTGGTAGTAATAGCGGGCAACGGTCAATTCGTATTCGGCCAGACGATTGCGGAGGTAGATCATGCGCCGCCGCGCGTCATGGGCGTACTCGCTGCGCGGGTACTGGGTGACCACGGTGGCGAAGGCCTGAAACGACTGCCGCGCCTCCTTCGGTGGGCGCTCCGAGAGATCCACATCCGCCCAGCGCTCGAGGAAGTTCGGGGTTCGCTCGAACCAGACCAGGCCCTTGATGTAATAGGCGTAGTCGAGGCGCGGGTGGGTGGGGTTCTCGCGGATGAACGTGTCCGCGGCGTCGATGGCCTGCTCCGTGCTGCCGGCGCGGTAGTAGGCGTACATCAGGTCGATGCGGGCCTGCCGGGCGGCATCGCTGAACGGGAAACTCGCCTCCAGCGCCTCGTAGGCGCGCACCGCACCGACGACGTTGCCATTCATGAGGTCTTCGTAGCCCTTCACGTAGCCCTGGTCGGGATCGGAGAGCACCAGCGCCTGCTTCTCCTTGCCGAAGAAGGAGCAGCCGGAGAACAGCACGGCGCCGCAGGCCAGCAAGGCGGTTCGGGTGAGATGGCGATGGAGGGAGGCCTGGAGCTTCACGGCGAACCTGCGCGGGCAGAGGAGAGGGCAAAGTATACTCCGCGGGGCCGCGCTTGCCGCGGCATCCTTTCCCCCCGCCGGTGACCCATGTCCATGCCCCTCCCGCCCCCCGATGACGATGCCGCCGAGGAGGGCGCCGGCGTCCTGCAGGCGCGCCTGTCCGTTGCCCTGGCCGGGAGGCGCATCGATCAGGCCCTGGCGGAGGCTTTCCCCGAGTATTCGCGGTCCCGCCTGCGGACCTGGCTCGATGCCGGGCGCATCACCGTGGCCGGCGTGGTCCCGCGCGCCAAGGACCTCGTGATCGGCGGCGAGATGGTGGTGCTGGTTCCGGAAGAGGCGCCCCGCGTCGAGGCCCTGCCGGAGGACCTGCCCATCGACCTCCGTCATGAGGATCCGGATGTCCTCGTCCTCCACAAGCCGGCTGGCCTGGTGGTGCACCCGGGCGCGGGCAATCCTTCCGGGACGCTGATGAACGCCCTCCTGCACCACGACCCCGGGCTGGCCGCCCTGCCCCGAGCAGGCATCGTGCACCGGCTCGACAAGGACACCAGCGGGTTGATGGTGGTGGCCCGCACGACGAAAGCCTATGAGGGCCTTGTGGCCCAACTGTCCACGCGTGCGGTCACCCGCGAGTACGAAGCCGTGTGCAGTGGAGTGATGACCGGTGGCGGCACCGTCGATGCGCCGATCGGCCGGCACGAGACGGATCGCTTGCGGATGGCAGTACGCCGCGACGGTCGCGAGGCCATCACCCACTACCGGGTCCTGCAGCGTTTCCGGGCCCATACCCACGTGCGGGTACAGCTTGCCACCGGGCGAACCCACCAGATCCGGGTTCATCTCACGCACATCGGATATCCGCTGGTCGGCGATCCCGTCTACGGCAAGCGGCTGGTGGTGCCCCGCGGCGCCGATACCCTGGTAGCAGAGGGTTTGCGGGCCTTCCGGCGCCAGGCCCTGCACGCGGCCCATCTGGCTTTCAAGCATCCGCGCGACGGCCGCATGATGACTTTCGATGCGGCTTTGCCTGGGGACTTTGCCGAACTGCTGCGCCTGCTCCGCGACGACCTGGAGAAGATGGGCGAGGAGGAGGAGCGGCGTGCCCTTTACTGAATTCCACGGGCTGCGGCTGTTTGTGCCCGAGACCGCGC
This sequence comes from Gammaproteobacteria bacterium, assembly GCA_046074905.1. Lineage (GTDB taxonomy): Bacteria > Pseudomonadota > Gammaproteobacteria > Steroidobacterales > Steroidobacteraceae > CAIOHZ01. The sequence goes on along the minus strand of JBJTPC010000190.1, from coordinate 1,387 downwards.
TGTTCCCGGGCCTGCACGTTGCCGTGACCACGCGTGAGGGCGGCGTCAGCCAAGGGGCGTATGCCGCACTCAATCTTGCTGCCCATGTCGGCGACGATCCGGTCACGGTGGCCGCCAACCGCGACCGGCTCGAAGCCACGCTGCGCTTGCCCTCCCGCCCCTGCTGGCTTCGGCAAGTGCATGGCACGGCGGTTGCCGATGCCGATACCCTTGGTGCCGCGCATCCCGATGGCCCACCGGTGGCGGATGCGGCCGTCACCCGCGGCGGGGCCGTGCTGGCCATCCTGACGGCGGACTGCCTGCCCGTGGTAATCGCCATGCCCGATCGCGCCGGGGGAGAGGTTCGTTTCGGTGTGGCGCATGCCGGTTGGCGCGGCTTGGCCGCGGGTGTCCTCGAATCGACCGTGGACGCCCTCGAACGCCGTGGCGGCCTGCGACCCGCCGCGCGCGCTTGGCTCGGACCGGCAATCGGACCCTCGGCTTTCGAAGTCGGTGACGAGGTGCGCGCCGCGTTCACGCACGATGATGCCGGTGCGGCCGCCGCGTTCCTGCGCAATCCTCGCGGTCGTTGGCAGGCGGACCTCTTCCTGCTGGCACGCCGGCGCCTGACTGCCGCCGGCGTGGTCACCGTCCTCGGCGGCGGTGTCTGCACCCACAGTGATGCGACCCACTGGTACTCGTACCGGCGTGACGCCTCGGCGGGCGCCGACACGGGCCGCTTCGCGACGCTGGTCTGGAAGGGGCGTGATACGCTGATGCCCGATTCGCCGGCCGCAAGGGCCGGTTCCTCGGTCCGCTGCGGGTAACTTTCCCATCATGCTCTCGACCCTGCCTGCCTGGTTGGCCGTGGCCGCCCTGACCGCCATCGGTGGCCTGCTCAGTGCCGCGGCCGCCGCGCTGTTCCTGGCGCTGCCCGAGACGGCGCGTCGCCGCACCATTCCCCACCTGCTCAGTTTCGCCACCGGCGCCCTGCTGGCGGCGGCCCTTGGCAACCTGCTGCCCGAGGCCATCGAGGCCACGACGACGGTGCATGGCGGCGAGGCGGCCCATCGCGTGGGGCTGCTCCTGCTCGGCGGGGTGCTGCTGTTTTTCGTGCTCGAGAAACTGGTGCTGTGGCGTCACTGTCACGATCCGAACCACGACCCCGGTCACGATCACGGCATCGCGTTCAGTCCGCGGTCACGGGCCGCTGCCACGCTTGCCCTGGCGGGCGACACGCTCCACAACTTCCTCGATGGCGTGGTGATCGCGGTGGCCTGGCTCTCGGATCCGGCGCTGGGTGTGGCGACCGCCGTGGCGGTCTTCGCCCACGAGATCCCGCAGGAAATCGGCGACCTCGCCGTCCTGCTGCATGGCGGTTTTTCACGGGGTCGTGCGCTGCTGCTCA
>JBJTPC010000189.1:0-3498 GCA_046074905.1 Gammaproteobacteria bacterium | reverse complement strand
GAACGAGTACGCCAGACGGGCAGCGGTGGAGGTGCTCAACGAGTTGGGCGATGCCCGCTCCGTGAAATTCCTGCTCGATGCCATCAAGGATGCCGACTGGTGGGTGCGCTCGCGCGCTGCCGACGCCCTGGCCCGCATCGGCGGCCCGCGGGTACTGCAGGCGGTACTGCAACTGGTCCGTGACAAGGACGAGGAGGTACGCCGCGCTGCGATCGAGATCCTGAACCAGACCAAGGACGAACGGGCGGTCGACAGCTTGATCGAGGCCACGCGCGATGCGGACTGGTGGGTCAGCGAGCGTGCCATGGATGCCCTCGCCGACATCGGCAACCGCAAGGCCGTCCCCCGCCTGCTGGAGATGCTGGACGGGCCCGGCCGCAGCCTGCCGACGGTGCTGCGCGCCCTGGGAAAACTCGGCGATCCCGCCACCCTGCCCGCCGTGGTGGCGCGATTCGAGGATGCGGATGCCGCCGTGAGGGCCGAGGCCGTGGCTGCCGTGCCCCGACTGGTGGACGAAGCCAATGTCGACGAGATACGCCAGCGAGTGCGGCAACTGGGCGCCGAGACCAGCGATCTCGCGCTGCACAATGCAGCGCTTGCGGCAGTCGAATCGATGGACGCCCGCTTCTCGCCCAGCGTGATCATGGCGGCTCGCCAGGCACGGCGCATGCAGGAGCCCGCCCACACGCTGCTGGACGAGACGACGGGTCGCCTCCCGGCACCGCCACTGGCGCGCGGTGCCATCGGGTCCACGCTGGCGGGAACCGTGGCCGGTACCGTGGCCGGTACGCTCGGCGGGGCGACCGGCGCAGGAACCCTCGCGTCCACGCAGGGCGCGGGACGCCCCGGCGACAGCTTGCCCGCCAAGCTCGACATCAGCCGCCTGCAGCCGGGCGATGTCATCGAGGGCCGCTATCGCTATGTCGAGAAAATCGGCAAGGGAGCTTTCGGCACCGTGCTCCTGATGGAGGACATCGTCGTCGACGAGCGCCTGGTGCTGAAGTTCCTGAACGCGAACGTGGCGCAAGACGAGGAGGTGCTGCAACGGTTCGTCCATGAACTGCGCTACTCGCGCAAGATCACGCACCGCAACGTCATCCGCATCTACGACTTCATCTCCGTGCAGGGGCTCTACGCAATCTCCATGGAGTACTTTCCGAGCCATACCCTGGCGGCCGAACTGCGCGACGACAAGCCGCTGGACCTCCGCCGTGCCATCCAGTTCGGTGTCGACATCGCGAGCGGCATGGCCGTGGCGCACCAGGTCGGCATCATCCACCGCGACCTCAAGCCCGCGAATGTCCTCGTCAACGACGAGGATCTCCTCAAGATCGTCGACTTCGGCGTGGCGGCCGCACAGCGCGATACCGATGCGGCGCTGACCCGTACCGGCTACGTGATCGGATCGCCGAAGTACATGGCTCCGGAGCAGATTCTCGGCAAGCAGGTCGACCCGCGATCCGATGTCTACTCCCTCGGGGTAATCCTCTACGAGATGTTGACTGGCGTGCCCCCCTACACCCGGGGCGACCACATGTCGGTGATGTACCAACACGTGCAGGGCAAGGCGCGTCCGCCGCTGGAACTCAATCCGCGGTTGCCCGCGGCCCTGTCGGAGGTGGTGATGTGCGCCATGTCGGTGGACAAGGCGCGCCGCTACCCGGGCATGGACGAACTGCGCGCCGCGCTCAACGACCTCCTCCCTGCGGCCTGACGCCCCATGCCCCGCATCGATGCCTTCCTCAAGCTCGGCCGGTCCCAGAGTGCCTCGGACATCCACCTCGCCGTGGGCGTGCCACCCATGCTCCGCGTGGCCGGAGACCTCGTCCCGGTGCGCTTCCGCGACCTCGGACTCTCGGAACTCGAGGGGTACATCGCGGAGATCCTGACGCCCAACCTGGTGACCCAGTTCCGCGCCGGCCGCGACCTCGACTTCTCCTACGTTGCCGAGGATGGCACGCGCTTCCGCGCCAACGTGTTTCGCAAGGAGACCGGGGTGGGCGCCGTCTTCCGGTCGATTCCGGACACGACGCCAGCCCTCGACTCGCTGGGACTGCCGCCCGTGGTCAAGCAACTCCTCGACCATCACCAGGGGATGATTCTGGTGACCGGCGCCACCGGCACCGGCAAGAGCACCACGCTCGCGGCGATGATTGACCACCTCAACGAGACGCGCAGCCTCAACATCATCTCCCTCGAGGACCCGATCGAGTTCGTGCACCGGAGCAAACGCTCGCAGGTCGTGCAGCGCGAGTTGCATACCCATGTCCGCTCGTTCGCGGAAGGAGTACGTGCCGCCATGCGGGAAGACCCGGACGTGATCCTCGTCGGCGAAATGCGCGATGCCGAGACCATCCGCATGGCCATGACGGCCGCCGAGACGGGGCATCTCGTGTTCGGCACGCTCCACACCACCAGCGCCGTGAAAACCATCGATCGCGTGCTCGATGCCTTGCCGATCGACGAGCGTGAACAGACCAAGTCCTTCCTCGCCCAAAGCCTGCTCGGGGTGGTCACGCAGGTCCTGGTGAAGCGCCCGGAGGGCAAGGGTCGCCGGGCCGTTGTCGAGACGCTCGTGATGACCCGCGCAATCGGCAAGCTCATCCAGACGGACCAGACCTTCCAGCTTCCCGCACAACTCCAGACCGGTCGCGACCTCGGCATGCAGACGCTGGATCAGGCCCTGCTGGCGGCAATCCAGGCTCGCGAGGTCGATCCCGACGACGCCTACCACTACGCCATGGACCGCCGTGCCTTCGCGCGGTTCGTCACCGATCCCTCGCTGGTCCCGAAGTTCGAGACTGGAGCCTGAGGCCCCTATGGCGCGCATCGACGAATTCCTGCTGGAGGTCTTGAAGCGCAACGCTTCCGACCTACATTTCATGGCGGGAGATCCGGCACGGATCCGCCAGCATGGCAGCCTGGTGCCACTGGCCGACGAGCCCCTGCCACCGCCCTTGGTGCAGGAAATGCTGCTGGAAATCATGCCCAAGCGGGCGCAGGACCGGCTCGCGCAGCAGGATGGGGCGGACTTCGCGTACTCGCTTCCCGAGGTGGCGCGCTTCCGGGTGAACGTGTTGCGCCACCTCGGCGGGCTCGGCGCAGTGTTCCGGGTGATTCCCGGTCGCACACGGTCCCTCGCGGAACTGGAAATGCCGGATGCCGTACGCTCGCTGTGCAAGGCTGCCAACGGATTGATTCTCGTCACCGGCAAGACCGGCAGCGGCAAGAGCACCACCCTGGCGGCGATGGTGGATGACATCAACTGCCGCCTGCGTGGACACATCCTCACCGTCGAGGATCCCATCGAGTTCATTCATCCGCGCAAGGGCTGTCTGGTGAGTCAGCGCGAGGTGGGAGTGCATGCCCCGTCGTTTGCCGCCGCCGTCCACAGCGCGCTGCGCGAGGATCCCGATGTCATCCTGGTCGGCGAGATGCGCGACCTCGAAACGATCAGCACCGCGGTCACTGCCGCCGAAACCGGCATCCTGGTGATGG
>JBJTPC010000188.1:0-8890 GCA_046074905.1 Gammaproteobacteria bacterium | reverse complement strand
GTCGCGCGCGAAAGTCCGCGGATAGGCGTCGAAGTCCTCGCTGGGCCCGAACTGTAGGCGGTTCACGAAGATGCTGGCGATGACGGATCCGGCGGTGCGGGGCATGCGCTGGCGCGCTGCACGGACGAGATCCAGATGCCCCTCGTGAAGATTGCCCATCGTCGGCACGAAGGCACGACGCGCATTCCGTGCAAGCGTGGCACGAAGTTCCGTGACGGTACGGAGGACTTCCACGAGGCGTCCTGCTCCGCTTACCAGGCGTGGAGCGCGTTGTCCGGGAAGCTGCCGGACTTCACTGCCGCGACGTAGGCGGCCACTGCCTCGGGGACGCCCCCCGCCCCTTGCATGAAATTGCGTACGAAGCGCGGTGTCCTGCCAAGCGTGATGCCGAGCATGTCGTGCATCACCAGGACTTGTCCGGCGGTGCCGCTGCCCGCGCCGATGCCGATGGTGTGGCAGTGCTTGAGCTGCTGCGTCAACTCCGCGGAGAGCCGTGCCGGTACCATCTCGAGAACCAGCAGGCTGGCACCGGCATCCTGCAGGGCGAGCGCATCGCGACGGAGTTGCGTCGCCGTCGCTGCATCGAGCCCCTGGACCCGGTAACCGCCCAGTGAATGGACCGTCTGCGGCGTGAGACCAAGATGGCCACACACCGGGATGCCGCGATCGACGAGAAAGCGCGTGGTGTCGGCTGTCCAGCCACCGCCCTCGAGCTTGACCATGTGGGCGCCGGCCTGCATGAGCACCGCGGCGTTACGGAAGGCCTGTTCGGGCGACTCGTGATAGGAGCCGAACGGCATGTCGGCGATGATCCAGGCGGTTCCCTGCACACGCCGCACGCCCCGGACGGTGCACTCGGTGTGGTAGCGCATCGCCTCCAGCGACACCCCGACGGTGCTCGAGAGACCCTGCACCACCATGCCGACCGAGTCGCCGATCAGGATGCAGTCGACGCCGGCATTGTCCGCCACCGCTGCCAGCGTCGCGTCATAGGCAGTGACCATGGCGATCTTCTCGTCGCGGGCCCGCATCTCGCCCAGGCGCGGCAGGCTGACCGGCTTGCGCTTGGCAACGGGCGAAGCCGGCGGCAGCGTGCCATAGGGCACGGACTCGGTCGGCAGGTGCGCTGGGGTGTCGTTGCTGTCGGTAACGTCGGACATATCGCGAACCTTATCATGGGGTTGGCGGGCTTTGTGATACGTTGCACGGCATGGCAAGCGAAACCATTTCCCTGGCTCGACTGCGGGCCGACTTCCCGGCGCTGGCGCGCGTCCACGAGGGTCAGCCGGTGGCCTACTTCGATGGTCCGGGAGGCACGCAGGTCCCCACTTGCGTTCCGGCCGCGATGACCGACTACCTCCTGCATCACAACGCCAACAACCACTGGGCCTTTCCCAGCAGTCAGGAGACGGACGCCATCGTCCTGGCGGCGCGCGAGGCGTTTGCCGATTTCCTGAACTGCTCGCGTGACGAAGTGGTCTTCGGCGCGAACATGACCACGCTGGTGTTTCATCTGGCCCGTGCCATCGGTCGCGGCCTTGCGGCCGGGGACGAGATTGTCATTACCGAACTCGACCATCACGCCAACCAGGCGCCATGGCAAGCCATTGCGCAGGAGCGGGGACTCATCCTCAAGGCCGTGCGACTCGATACCGCGACCGGCGAGCTGGATTGGGCACATTTCGAATCGCTCGTCGGTCCCCGCACCCGGCTGGTGGCAGTGGGCGCAGCATCGAACGCCCTCGGGACGGTGAATGACGTGGCACGTGCCACGGCATTGGCCCGGCGAGTAGGGGCCCTCAGCTTCGTGGATGCCGTTGCCTACGCGCCGCATGAGTTGGTGGATGTCCAGGCCCTCGGTTGCGATTTCCTTGCCTGCTCGGCCTACAAGTTCCATGGACCCCATGTCGGAATCCTGTTCGGACGTACGACGCTACTGGCAGCTCTCGACGTTCCCAAACTGGAGCCGGCACCGGACCATGCGCCGGACCGCCTCGAGACCGGTACCGCCAATTTCGAGGGCATCGCCGGTGCCGCCGCCGCCGTCGATTATCTGGCGTCGCTCGGGGAGGGCTCGACCCGGCGTGGCCGGCTCGCGAGTGCCTATGCGGGGTTCCGTGCGCACGGCGATCGGTTGTTCCTCCACCTCTGGAAGGGGCTGCAGACGATTCCGGGTGTGCAAGTCTTCGGACCGCCACCCGGACGGCCAAGAGTGCCCACGCTGTCCCTGTTGCTGCCGGGAATGTCATCCACCGAGATCGCCAGCCGGCTGGCGGCACAAGGGCTGTTCCTTTCGAATGGCGATTTCTATGCGGCCACCGTGGCACGGCGTTATGCCGCTCCTGCGGATGGCTTCCTGCGGGTCGGGCTGGCCTGCTACACCACCGAGACCGAGGTCGACCGCCTGCTGACGGCGCTGCGTGCCCTGGCGCACTAGAGCGGTGGACGGCGCTGCCCGACTGATGACCGTATTTTTTCCCTGAAGGACCTGACCATGAGAGACCTTTCCCGCCTGGCACTGATCGCCATCCTCGGCGCCGCTTTCCTGACCGGTTGCGGCGGCCAGGAGCGCGCGAAAATCACCGAAGTCGCGCAGCTCGACGGCAAGGAGTTCGCGGTACCGACGGGTACCGTGGCGGACCAGCTCGTGCGGGCAAAGTTGCCCAACGCGCAGTTCAAGTATTTCAACACCGTGCTCGACTCCGCCATGGCCGTGAAAGGTGGTAAGGCTGACGCCGCAGCCTACGACGAGCCCATCCTGCGCAACATCGCCGGCAAGAACCCGGGGCTTCGCGTACTGCCGGAACCGATCACGGTGGACCAGTACGGCTTCGCGGTGCGGTTGGGTGAGCAGGCCCTCAAGGACGCCGTGGATGCCGTGGTTGCCGAAGCCCGGGCGGATGGCACCTACCAGCAGATGATGGACCGCTGGTTGCCCAAGACCGGTGCCCCGGCACCCATGCCCCAGCTGCCGATCGGCACCGGCGAGCCGCTGCGCTTCGGAACCTCGGCGACGACCGAGCCATTCTCGTTCGTGGACGGCTCGCAGCAGGTGGTGGGTCTGGACGTGGAGCTTGCGGCGCGCGTGGCAGCCCGGCTGAATCGCAAGCTGGAGATCGTCAACATGGATTTCGGCGCGATGATTCCCGCACTGATCGCCGGCAAGGTGGACCTGATCGGTGCCTGCATCACCATCACTGACGAGCGGAAGAAGTCCGTGCTGTTCTCCGAGTCGTACTACACCGGCGGCATTTCGGCGCTGGTCCGTGCCTGAATCGCTGGCCGGATGACTGCAGGCCGGCCTCAGGGTCGGCCCAGCAGTCCCGACATCGCCTCCAGATAGCGCAGGAACGCGTCGCGACCCGTCGCGGTCAGGGTGATCTCGGTCAGGGGCTTGCGGTCCCGGAACGACTTCGCGATTGCGACGTAGCCTGCTTCCTCGAGTTTCCGCAGGTGGACGGAGAGATTGCCGTCCGTGGTCTCGAGATGGGATTTCAGCGCCGTGAAGTCTGCCGTGCCTGCGCCGACCAGATAAGCCACGATGCCGAGACGGACGCGCCCGTGAATGACCTCGTCGATGGTGCGGACGTCGAAGCGGCTCATTCCCGTGCCGCCGCCCGGGTGGTGGCAGCCAGCCGCACGAGCTTGATGCCCGGAATCAAGGCGGTGCCGAACAGCGCCAGCGCGTAGGCGAGCCACACGTAGCGGGTGCCGATCGCCGCCGCCACCACCACCATCGACAGCACCGCGATGGCAACCACTCCCTGCATCCACCGTTGGCGACTGACCACTGCCGCGATCCACCAGGCCATGGCATAGACCGTCAGCACCAGCAGGGGCATGGCATTCATGAAGAAACCGCTCTGGTGGCGGACGCTCACGATGGTCGCTGCCATCCAGAAAAAGAAGATGCCGAATCCCGCAGCTGTCCAGGCGGCGTTGATGGCGAGGTTGACGTGGTTTTGGACCCGATGGCGCTCGCGACGGATCAGCACGGCGAGGTGGGCGGAGAAGCCCGCCGCTGACAACAGGAAAGCCAGCCAAAGGTGGTCCCGTGCGCTCTGCTGACCGCTGAGGTCCACGAGGCCCATCAGGAGGCTGGCGAGCCCGAACCAGCCGCCGCCGGCGACCAGATAGGGGCCGGCGGAGAGGGGTGCATCCCGGCCGGCTTCGGCCAATTGGCGCAGGTAACCAACGTCTTGCTGAAGGGTATCGGTGGAGGGCATGACGAAACTCCGTGCTGGAACGTACTTTAACATACAAAGTACTTCGTATCTTGTCAACATCCGCGGCTTCCGGCGATGCTGGGCGTCCATCAGATTCTGTCAGGTTCAGCCGCCTTCGCAGGGATGCGGCGGTTTCGGTCGGGTCGGTGAGGTCGGCGGGATGCTCCCGCCGAGCAGCACGAAAATCCACCCTCTGCCATGACCGTGAAGTGCTTCCGGTTTCCGGCAGGGACCCCGCTGCTAGACTCGCGCGCATGAACCTTCCTGCCTCGACCGACTCCTGGCGTGCCGCCCTGGCGACGCAAGCGCTGCCTCCCGTGTTGCTCGCGTCCAGCGACCCGGCGGCGCGCGCTCGCCTCGGCACCTTGTTGCGAGGTCTCGGTCACGAGACCACGGAAGCGGCAGATGGCACGGCTGTGCTGACAGCGCTGGAGCAGCGCCACTACCCGATCCTGATCGCCGACCTCAGCCTCAACGAGGAACAGGGGAAGGCGTTGTGTGCCGAGATCCGCGGCCGCTCTTACGGTGGTTACATCCATCTCGTCGTGGTGGGCGACGCCGTGGCAGTCGCGCGGAGTGGTCTTGCCGACTGCGCAGACGAGTTTCTGTCCCGATCCCTCCAGGAGTCGGAACTGCGTATCCGTCTGAACAGTGCCCGCCGCATTCTCGCGCTGGAGGCGGCGCTCCGTGACACTCGCGCGGCGGTGGAACGACTGGCAATCACCGATTCCCTCACCGGAACCTACAACCGCCGCTACCTCATGCAGGAGTTGCCCGGCGAGGTGGAGCGTTCACGTCGTTTCGGTCGGCCGTTGTCGGTCGTGATGTGCGATATCGACCACCTGAAGCAGATCAACGGGACCCATGGCCACCAGGTCGGCGATGAGGTCTTGCGCGAGTTCGCGCAGCATCTGGCGAGCGGTACGCGCGCCGGCGTGGATTGGTGTGCGCGATATGGTGGCGAGGAATTCGTGCTGGTGCTTCCCGAGACAGACGCGGAGGGAGCGGCGAATCTGGCCGAAAAACTCCGTGCCGGGGTCGACCATTTGCTTGTTCGCACGCCGCAAGGCGGTCGCGTGAACTTCACCGCAAGTTTCGGCGTCGCCGGTGGCCGCTTGGGCACGGAGTCGCCGGATTCGCCCATCCTCATTGCCCGTGCCGATATCGCCCTCTTCCAGAGCAAGCAGGACGGACGGAACAAGGTGACCACGCGCGGTTAGAATCCGCGCATGCCTCCCGAAGCCCCGCCGGCGGTCGAACTCGGACGCATCCCTGCAGGGCGCGGTCGCGGGCTGCTGCTCGCCGGCAGTCTCGCGGTGATGTTGGTGGGCGGCCTCGCGTGGCAGTTGCGTCCCGAAGCATGGCGGCAAAGGGTCGAAACCGGCTTGGCCACGATGCTGGAGCGGCCGGTTCAAGTGGCCAAGGTCGGCGTCGTCTGGCCCCGTCGCGCGCCGGGCGTCTCGGCTCCACGGGTGCTCCTCCTCCAAATCGATGGCCTCTCCCTTCCGGCACAGGCCCACGGGCGCGCCTGGCAGGTGGGACAGGTGGAGTTGACGTTGCGACGTGACGTCCTCGCCTGGTGGTACGCGTGGCGCGGTCAGGCGCAGTGGCCGGTCGAGGCGATTGCGTTCCGCGAGATGCAGTCGCTGCCTCCCGCGACGACCCTCGGAGACGGCTATGGCCGCTGGTCATTGGCCCGGCTGGAGCTTCGGGGTTTGCAGCTTTCGCCGGATACGCCGCGTGCCGCTTCAGTGCGATTCCGCGGCGTTTGGCAGCGCAGCGAGGTCGTCGGTGCCGCGCCGGCGATACCGGTGGCCGGAGAGTTGCAGGACGTGGCCTTGAGCCTGCCGGTCCAGGGCGCTGCCCCCGGCCTGTCCATGGATTGGGCGCAGCTCGATCTGGGCGGCTTGCCGCTGCGTTTCGCAGCCGTGGTCGCGAATGCGGACAGCACCACGTTTTCGCTGACCCTGGCGCCGGCGAATCTGCGCAGGATTCTGCCGGAGTTGGGGATCGCGGTCCCCTCGACCACCGACCCGATCACTTTCACCCGGGTGTCGGGACACGCCGATTGCCACCGTGACGATGCGGGCGTCGGTTGCAGCGGGCTGGTCCTGCAAGTGGATGACACCCGACTCGAGGGCGACGCGCACCAGTCCGCATCGACCAAGCACAGGGACCTTTCACCCTCTCCCTGGCAATTGCGCCTGGCCGCAGACCGTCTCGATCTCGACCGCTACCTTCCGCCCGAAGACCCTGCCGAGCCCCCCTTCGAGATTCCCTGGACGAAAGCCGATGCCTGGCCCATCGAGGCGGAACTCACCATCGCGGACCTCCGTCTCGCCGGCTTGCGGCTCCGCCACGCCAAGGTCACTTTGCTGGCCGGTGAGCGCGGTTGGGAGACGCAATGAGCGGGGAGATGCCCGTGCCGGCGCCTGGTGTAATCGGTACGTCCGGACCTGCGGCGGTGGCCACCTTCGCGACTCGCTTGCTGCAGTGGTGGGACCGTCATGGTCGCAAGCAGTTGCCCTGGCAGCACGAGCGGACACCCTATCGTGTCTGGCTTTCCGAGGTGATGCTGCAGCAGACCCAGGTGGCGACGGCTACGCCGTACTTCTTGCGGTTCACCGCTGCCTACCCGACGGTGCAAGCACTGGCGGCTGCGCCCCTGGATGACGTGCTGCACCTGTGGTCAGGACTCGGCTACTACGCCCGCGCCCGCAACCTGCATGCCGCGGCTCGCGACGTGGTGGCGCGATACGGCGGATTTTTCCCCGGGGACCTTGCCGAGTTGCAGTCACTGCCCGGCGTCGGGCGGTCGACGGCCGCCGCCATCCTGTCGTTGGCCCACGATGCACGCCACACCATTCTCGACGGGAACGTCAAGCGCGTGCTGACGCGCTGGGCCGGCATCGAGGGATATCCCGGACTCCCGGCCATTGAGCGTCGCTTGTGGGCGCTGGCCGAGGCCTGCACTCCCGGGGCACGGAATGCCGATTACACGCAAGCCATCATGGACCTCGGCGCCACGCTCTGCACGCGGACCCGCCCTGCCTGCGGGATATGTCCCCTGCATGAGGATTGCTTCGCCCGGGTCGCCGGTCGGCAGTCCTTGCTGCCCACCCCCAAGCCGGTGGCGAAGGCCCGACGCGTGCGGCGCGTGGTGGCCTTGGTGGCCGTCGGCAGTGCCGGTATCTGGCTGGAGCAGCGGCCGACCCGGGGAATCTGGGGGGGGCTGTGGAGCTTCCCGGAATTCGCCGACGAAGCCGAGGCATTGGCGGGCCATGGCTTCGCGGCGGCCCGGACGGCTGCGGCGGTGACCTGGCCCGTGGTCTTTCACGCTTTCACGCACTACGACCTGGAACTGGTGCCGTGGGTACTGCCCGTGGCCGAGGTCGGCGGCCGTCGCGTCCAAGACGTGGCGGTTGCCGGGGTGTGGTACAACGGCGCCGCCGACGTCCGTTTGGGGCTGCCGGCGCCGGTAGAGCGGCTGGTAGCCGCCGTGCTCGCCGGACAATCAGGAGAGGCATGATGGTGCGGATGGTGAATTGCGTGGTGCTGGGTCACGAAGCCGAGGGGCTGGACTATGTGCCGTACCCTGGTGAGCTGGGTCAGCGGATCCACGCCAGCGTCTCGAAGGAAGGTTGGGCGCGCTGGGTGGCACACCAGACCATGCTGCTCAACGAATATCGCCTCACGCCGGTCGATCCCAAGGCCCGGAAGTTCCTGGTCGAGCAGATGGAGAAGTTCCTGTTCGGCGGCGGCGCAGAGAAGCCGGCCGAGTTCGTGGCGCCGGTTGCGGGCGATTGATTCCCGGTCCGGGGGCAGTCTCGTCATGGGTATCTGGACTCTGGGCTGGCGGATCTCCAAAGGGCTGCTCGCCCTCTGGCCACTGCTGCTGCTCCCCGGATTGATGTCGCTTGCGGCGTCCACCCGCAGCCTGTGGAGTACCTGTACCCACTCGTGGTTCACCGGGTTCCTGTGCACTTCGGTTTTCTACCCTGTCCTGCTGGGACTGCTGGCCTGGGTGGTCCTGCCTTTGGCACGGGCGCGCGACGGTCGACTGGCGGACCTTCTCGGCTGGCTGCCCGCCACACTGCTGTCGTTCACCTTCCTGCTCGCCTGGCTGGCATAGGCCTTCTTGCCTTGACGGGGTGGGGGATTTCGGGCGAAAATCCGCGTCTTCCAGCGTGGCCGGGTAGCTCAGTTGGTAGAGCAGCGGATTGAAAATCCGCGTGTCGTTGGTTCGATTCCGACCCCGGCCACCATTCCCCTCGCATCGCATCCCCAAGGCCCGCCACCGTGCGGGCTTGGTTGTCTTGTGGCCTGACGTGCGGCGACCATGCTGCACCAGTTGACGCCAGCACCGCCCACGCTAGTGCCTCTGCGCGACGGTGAGGTTGTCGTTTTCAGGCGGGGCCATAGCCCGTTCTGGCAGTGCCGCTACCGACTGCCCGAAGTAGGGTGGGTGCGCATCAGTACGCGCCAAGCTGCCTTGGAAAACGCAGTGCGTGTTGCCTGCGAGCGTTACGACGAAGCCAGGTTTCGCCAAAGGCTGGGCTTAGCACACAAGGGCTGGACGTTTGCGCAGCTTGCACACGAAACGCTCAACGCCCTGCGGCTGGAAATGGACAACGGACGGGGACGTAGTGTCTACCGTACTTACA